>JAZQOP010000001.1:0-3016 GCA_045627965.1 Kiritimatiellia bacterium
CGGGGGGGGCGTCGTCGTAGAAGGCGGGGACGGGGTCGGGGAACTGGACGACGTAGGGGTTGCCCCAGGGGTCGAGGAGGGCGCGCTCGCCCGGGGTGCCGAAGGCGGGGACGAAATGGCGCTCGGCGAAGGTGCGGTCGCCGTCGAAGCGGCGGTCGGCGGGGGCGGGATAGGCGGCGGCGCGGGCGGCGGAGAGGTAGGGGCCGTTCCAGCCGCGGCCCTCGGCGGCGTCGAAGCGCGCGTAGTTCGTCGGCGGCAGCGAGCCCGCGGCGGCCCAGCGGGAGAGGACCTCGGAGGAGGCGTCCTGCACGTTGGTGGCGCAAAAGAGGTTGTGGACGCGCAGCGAAAGGGCGTCGCCCGCCTCGTAGCCGACGTAGGGGTTCACCGGTGTGAAGCGCGGGACGGGGCGCATGTCGCCGAGGTAGGCCAGGAAGGCCTCGCGCAGGGTGGCCAGGTCGTGCTCCGCCGCGGTCCGGCGCGCCTTTTCGCGCACCCCCGAAAGGCGGTGCGTCGCCATCGCCGCCGCCAGCGCCAGGATCGCCACGACGACCAGCAGCTCCACCAGGGTGAAGCCGGCGGCGCGGCGCGCATGGGCTGGACGGGTGCGGGACATCGGGGGGGGCCTTTCCTAGGGGGCGGCGTCGCGGAGCTTCCGGAGGCGCTTCTTCTGCCCCTTGTCCAGCGGGGCGGCGGAGGCGGCGCGGCGCGTGTCGTCGAACTGCAGGTTGCGCTCGGCGTAGGCCTCGGTCGCGCCCAGGGCCTCCTCGGGCGCCTGGACGACGTAGGGCGTCACGAAAATGACCAGCTCGGAGCGAGTCGTGACCTGCTTCGTCGAGCGGAAGAACCACCCCAGCAGCGGGATGTCCATCAGCAGCGGGATGCCGGAGCGCTGGTCGGAGACTTCCTCGCGCACCATGCCGCCAATGGCGACGGTCTGGCGGTCCTGGGCCACGAACGTGCCGGCCACCGAGCGCGACTCGACGATGTCGACGTCGAAGTATTGCAGCTTGCCCTGGTCGGTGTAGATCGGGATGGAGCCCTTCGTCGCCGACAGGGCCGAGTTTTCCTGGAGCAGGCGGAGCGTCACCGTGCCGTTGGAGTTGACGTTCGGCGTGATCAGCAGCGACGTGCCGACGCGCTGGAACTCGAACTGCGTCTGCGGCACGCTGACGACGTTTTCGCCCGAGATGTAGGTCGTCGCCGTCACGTTGCGGACGATCGGCACTTCCTTGCCCATGAACAGCTGCGAGGCCTCGTTGTTGACCGTCAGCAGCGACGGGGTCGCCAGGATTTTCGCGCGCCCCTTCTCCTGGAGCAGCTGGAGGCGCGAGACGATGTTCTCCGTCACCACGTCGAACGTCAGGCCCTTTTCGAGCAGCGAGGTCGCCGGGAAGACGCCCTCCATCGAGCCCTCGTGGTGGCCGTCGTAGTGGAACTTGCCCGATCCGCTGTAGTCGAAGATGGCGTCCAGGTCGTCGCCCAGCGAGACCTCGAGGACCTTCAGGTCGAGCATGACCATCGGCGAGGGGACGTCGAGCTGGCGGATGATTTCGTCGAGGTCCGCCATGATGCGCGGGTCGACGCAGCGCAGGATCAGCATGTTGCTGCGGCGCGCCACCGTCACGAAGATCGCGGGCGGGACGGCGCGCGCCTCGGCCAGGATCGCGGCCGCCTCGTCGGCGTCGGCGCCCCCCTTCGCGTCGGCCGCGGCTGCGGCGATGAGGCGTGCCTCGGACGCGTCGAGCTGGCGGATCGGCCCGTTGCCGCGGACGGCGGCGGCCTCGTCCTCGTCGAGGGCGTTCCAGCGGCCGTCGCGGTTCTGCGAGAAGATGGTCCCCGTCCCCGAGCGGTTGCCCGCGTTGCCGCCCGTGAAGCCCTCGACCAGCTCGGAGGAGCCGTTCGAGAGCATGTTGAGCCGCTCGAAGCGGCGCGAAAGGTCGTTGATGTCGTCGTCCAGGAGGTCCTCGTCGCCGAGGAACAGCCGCACCCGGTCGCGGTAGAGGCCGTAGATGGCCGAGGCCACCTCCGTCGCGTTCGGATAGAGCAGACGGTAGATTTTCGACTGCTGCTCCGCCGGCTGCGACGACGCCAGCGAACGCTCGAACTCCTCCAGCGTCTGCACCCGGACCGGGGCCCCGTCGGCCGTCCGGGGCGGCGACCAGAGGCGGTGCGCCGAGCAGATCTGCCCCAGGACGTCCTCCGCCGTCACGTCGCGCAGGCAGAGCGTCACCTTCGTCCGGGCCGCGTCGGGCGACACCCCGAAGTTCAGCCCCGTCTGGTCCGCCAGCAGCCGCAACGCCAGATCCAGGTCGATGCCGTTGAACTCGACCAGCCGCAGCCGCCCCTCGTCCGCGCCGTCCGCGCCGGGGCGCTCCCCGCCGTCCGCCGGGGCCCCGTCCTCCGCCCCTTTTCGCGCGGGGAGCACCGAGGGCGGCAGCAGGATCGGCGCCTGGATCGACCCGTTCGTCAGCGCGACGCCCCGGTCCGTCACCGCCGCCACGTTCAGCCGCAGGGGGATCCCGTTTTGCTCGACGGCCACCGTCGAATCGCGCCGCAGGACGACGGGCCGCTCCATCCCCGGCCCCTTCGCCAGGGCGATGCCGTCGGACTCGCCGCCCGCCACCAGGGCCAGCAGCTCCAGGCCGGAGCCGTCGCGCAGCTGCGACTGCAGCGCCTGCGCCAGAGGCGAGCCCAGCTGCATCGGATCCTGGCCCCGGGCCGCCGGAACCGCCAGCGCCGCCGCCAGCGCCAGGACGCCGGCCGTCTTACGCGCGCGCAAGGAAAAAACGGGAAAGGGAGTCTTCATAACATCGGTATAAGCGCCCCCCCGCCGCGAAAGGTTCACCCGCCCCCGGCCGCCAATGCCCCGTCCCCTCTCCGCCGTTCCGGCCTCCTCCGCGCTACGGGAACCGTCCTCCTTTTTCCTCGCCCCGTTGCGCCCCGGGAAAGAAGTGGGATTATGGTGAAACCTTAAGGTTTTGCTGAAAAATCACGGAATTTCCGGTCGCCTTGGCGG
>JAZQOP010000002.1:0-5858 GCA_045627965.1 Kiritimatiellia bacterium
CGGATTCGCATCCCCGTCGAATTTCATCCCCTTGTAAGGCCCCATTCGGTAGGGCCCGATCTCCGAGCGGGCCGCTTTCGGAAAAATTTGCGGCCGCGCAGGGGGGCCGAATGAACAGCATAATGGCCGCCATTCGCCACTGTGCGGCTTTTCATCCCGTCGCGGCCCGCTCAGAGAGCGGGCCCTATCGGATTCGCCGGTCAGCCGCTTCCATTCGGCTTTTCATGCGTTCCTGCGCATTCGCCTCCCATGCGGATTCGCAAAACGGTCGGATGTCCACGAACCACGCGTAGGCGGCGGGGCTAGCGGGGGGCGGTGCGGCGGGCCAGGAAGAGGAAAACGACCAGCCAGGCGGCCAGCATGCCCGCGCAGATCCAAAACACCTTGAGCCAGCCGATGGTAAAGATCAGCGCGAAGGCCAGGGCGACCCAGAGGTTCATCGCCGGCTCGTGCAAGAGCTGCTTGCCGGCAAAGGAGGCGGAGGCGGAGGTCTTCGACTCGGGGTCGACCGTCCGGAGCAGGAGGAGGCCCGTCGCGGTGACGCCCGTCGCCTGTCCGAACTCCGCGATGGCGCGCTCGAACCAGGCGTCGCGGAAGAGTCGGGGTCCGAAGAAAAGGACGGCGAAGACGGTCCAGGCGACGCCGCCGAGGATCATGACCGCCAGGGGCATCCAGTTGGCCAGGACGACCGAGATTTCGATGGTCGCGATGGCCGAAAGGGCCAGGAAATCGAGGGCGGCGCCGGAGATGCGGGCCATCTGGTCGCGGTCGATGAGCAGGTCGACATGGCAGCAGCGCGCGAGGCCCTGCAGGATGACGCCGCCGATCATGCAGAGCGGGAAGAGAGGGAAGCCCTGGAGCGGCACCAGCCGCCACAGCCCCCAGCCGATCAGGACCGACAGGCCGACGATGGCGATGTGCCACGCGAGCGAATCGACGGAGTCCGCCGCCACCGTCTGAAGGCCGGCGGAGGGGCGGTCCTCCGGCAGGAGGATGCCGCGGCGCTCGGCCTCCGTGCGCATGGAAAAGGGGCGGACGGACTTGACGATGCCCCGGCGATAGGCCCAGTTGACCAGCGCCATCCCGAGGACGACGCCGACGATCATGCCGACGGTCGCGACCGTGTAGCCCAGCGCGATGCCGTCCTTCCAGCCCTTTGCCGAAAAGGCCTGGGACATCCCCCCGACGGTCCCGTGGCCGCCCTCGAAGCCGAGCTCCAGCAGGTTGCCGAAGGCCGGATGGACGCCGAAGAGCGGCATCAGCAAGAAGCCACACAGGCCGACGCCCACGACATACTGCCCCCAGACGACGATCTGCGCCAGCGTCAGCTGCCGGAACACCGCCGAGGCGAAATCGTGCATCTTCGGGAGTCCGACGCCCAGGAAGAGCGTCGCGAAGATCACGTTGATGAGGAAGCCCGGCAGGAGGCGCATCCCGTCCACGATCTCCGGCGGGACCGACGCGCGGAAGGCGCACAGCAGGACGAGCCCGACCAGCCCCCCCACCACCGACGACGGCAGATAGAGGCGCTGCAACAGCGGAATCCGCACGCGCAGGGCCTTGCCCAGGACAAGCAGGACGGACAGGATCGAAAAGATGGCGACAGCATGCATATCCGCGCGCGGGGCGGCCGCCCCGGGATCGCAGGGCTACAGGCGGTTGACCTGGTCGATCTTGTGCTGGACGGCGTCGTCGCCGATGCTGTGGACCGGCCCCTTCACGACCAGCTTGACGATGAAGAGCGCAACGAGCATCAGTACAATCGCGACAGGAAGCGCAATCCAGACGGTGCCCGCAAACGGCGCGACCAGGTAGGCGATGAACGAGACCGCCGCAACAAACAGCGCGTACGGCAGCTGCGTGTTGACGTGCATCACGTGGTTGCACTGGGCGCCTGCGGAGGCCATGATCGTCGTGTCGGAAATCGGCGAGCAGTGGTCGCCGCAGACGGCGCCGGCCATGCAGGCCGAGACGGCGATGATCGTGGTCGATGTGCCCGGGATCGCGGCCAGGACGATCGGGATCAGGATGCCGAACGTGCCCCAGCTCGTGCCCGTCGAGAAGGCGAGGACGAGGGCGATGACGAAGATGATGGCGGGGAGGAAGTTCGTCAGGCCGGCGGCCGGGCCGTTGATGATGTCGGAAATGAAGATCTTGGCGCCGAGCGAATCCGTCATCGACTTCAACGTCCACGCGCAGCAGAGGATCATGATGGCGGGGACCATCGCCTTGAAGCCCTCGGGGAAGGCATCCATGCAGTCGCGGAACGAAATGACGCGGCGGCACAGGTAGAAGACGACCGCGAAGACGAGCGCGACGATCGAGCCCAAAACAAGGCCGACCGACGCATCGGAATCGGAGAACGCCTGGATGAAGCCGGGCTTGTCGGCGCCGAAGTAGCCGCCGGAGTAGATCATGCCGACCACGCAGCTTGCGATCAACACAAGCACGGGGATCGCCAGGTCGATCACGCGGCCCTTGTCGTTCTTCGAAAGCGAATCCGTCGCGTCCTTGAGCGCGGCCAAATCCGTCTCGCCGTTTGCCGCGACCTCCTCATGCCGCTTCATCGGACCGAAGTCCAGCCGCGTCATCGCCAAGAAGAACATCATCACGATTGTCAGAATCGCGTAGAAGTTGTACGGGATGGCCTCGATAAAGAGCGAGAACCCGCTCTCCGCGCCGGCGCCCTTGGCGAAGCCGGCGACCGCCGCCGCCCAGCTGGAAATCGGCGCGATGATGCAAATCGGCGCGGCCGTCGCGTCGATGAGATAGGCGAGCTTGGCGCGGGAGACCTTCTTGGCATCCGTCACGGGGCGCATCACCGAGCCGACCGTAAGGCAGTTGAAGTAGTCGTCGACAAAGATCAGCATGCCCAGGACGATGGTCGCAATCTGCGCACCGACGCGGCTCTTGATGTTCGCCTGCGCCCAGCGCCCGAACGCCGCCGAGGCGCCCGTCTTGTTCATCATCGCGACCAGCGCGCCCAGCAGCACCAGGAAAAGCAGGATGCCGATGTTGTAGGCGTCGGCGATCGAGCTGATGAAACCGTCCTGCATCGCATGGACGATCGTCCCCTCGAAGGAGAACCCGGAATACAGCAGCGCGCCCGAGACAATGCCGATGAACAGCGAGGAATAGACTTCCTTCGTGATCAGCGCAAGCAAGATCGCGAGCAACGGCGGGAAGATGGCCCACCAGGTGCCGAAGAAGCGGTTCTCCTGGTGGATGGTCTCAAGGGCCTGCGCCTCGTTCGCCTTGAATTCCGGGTCGTTCTGGACGTTGTCGGCGTAGGCGTCGACATACGCCTTCGCGGAATCGACATCGGCCAGGTCGTACTCGTTGGGCGAATCGTCCACGACGACCGTCACGGGAATCCCGACGGCCTCGACTTCCGGCTGCACGACCTCTTCCGCGTACACGGTGGTTGCCGCGGCCAGCAGGATGGCGATGAGCAGTTTCTTCATGTTCTTGTCTCCTTGATTGGTTTTGACATCACTATGCGCCGACGACCTTGCCGAGGAATTCGCCAAGGCGCCCCTCGTGCCGACGGTCGAAAATCTCGGCCGGCGTGCCTTCCGCGGCAATCCGCCCGCCCTCGAGGAACAGGACGCGGCTCGCGACATCGCGCGCAAACCGCATCTCATGCGTGACGACGACCATCGTCATGCCGTTCTTCGCAAGGTCCTTCATCACGTCCAGCACCTCGCCGACCATCTCCGGGTCCAGCGCCGAGGTCGGCTCGTCGAAGAGCATCACCTTCGGCTCCATCGCCAGCGACCGGACGATCGCGACGCGCTGCTTCTGCCCGCCCGAAAGCTGCTGCGGATAGGCCGACGCCTTGTCCGACAGGCCCACGCGCTCGAGCAGTTCAAGCGCCTTACGCTCGGCATCGCCCTTCGGCATGCCGCGCACCAGCCGCGGCGCCAGCGTGATGTTGTCGAGAATCGTCAAATGCGGGAACAGGTTGAAGTGCTGGAACACCATGCCCATCTCGCTGCGGACGTTGTTCTTCGTGCGCTCGTCGACCGACACGATGTCGATGCCGTCGAACTCGATCGACCCCGCCGTCGGCTGCTCCAGCAGGTTCATGCACCGCAGGAACGTCGACTTCCCGCCCCCCGACGGCCCGATCATCACGACGACCTCGCCCTTCCGAATGTCCGTCGTCAGCCCCTTCAGGACCTCCAGGTCCCCGAAGGTCTTCGTCAGGCCGCGAATTTTCAGCAACGTTTCCGCCATGTCACGAATCCTTGTGTACCGGATCGGCGCCCGTGTTCTGCAGATGCCGTTCCAGCTTGCCGAGCAGCCATGTGAACGTCATCACCAGCACGAGGTAGATCGCCGCAACGGTCAGGTAGGGCAAGTACACCGAGTACGTCTGCGAGCGGATGATGTCACCGCCCTTCGCCAGGTCGATCAGCGCGATGTAGCCGACGATCGACGTGTCCTTCATCAGGACGATGAACTCGTTGCCCAGCGCCGGCAGCACGTTGCGAATCGCCTGCGGCAGGATGATCCGAAGCATCGTCCGCCCGTAGGACAGCCCGAGCGCGCGCCCGGCCTCCATCTGCCCGGGGTCGATCGAGGTGATGCCCGCGCGGATGATTTCCGCCTGGTAGGCGCCCGAATTGATGCCGAACGCCAGGATCGCGATCAGCACCTTCGAGTCGACCGAGCGCAGGATGATGTAGTACGTGATGAGCAGCTGCACCACCATCGGCGTGCCGCGGATCACCGTCAGGTACACCTTCGACAGGAAGTCGAGCACCGTGAAGCGCCCGTACTTGTCGTGCGTCGAACGGATGACCGCGACAAAGAAGCCGAGGACGAGGCCGAGCACGATGGCCGCGAGCGCCACCTGAAGGGTGACGCCCAGGCCGCTCAGCAGATAATCATACCGCCCGTTCTTGACGAAGCAGAGATGAAAATCGTCTAGGAAGCTTTGGATCATTAATCCTTGAGCGAATCGGACTCTTGCGTGTAGTCGGCGATCCACTTTTCAAGGCGGCCGTCCGCCTTGATCTCGGCAATCGTCTCGTTGATCGCCGCGAGAAGCTCCGGCTGGCCCTTGCGGATCGCAACCGCATACTCCTCGGAGGTGATGAAGTCGGACAGCGCCAGGTCGTCCTCGCCCTTCACGCAGTTCTTGGCGGGGTCGATGTCGGCGATCACGAACTCGCAGCGGCCGGCCTTGAGCCCGGCGACGGCCTCGGCAGGCGACTTGGCACGCTCGGGCTCCTGCCCAAGCTCATCGAGGACGTAGGTCTCGGACGTCGTGCCCGCCTGGACGCCGATCTTCTTGCCCTTGAGCTGCTCGACATCCGTGAACGGATTGTCCTTCTTGTAGATCACAACGATGCCCGTCTTCACGTAGGGATCGGAGAAATCGACGTTCTGCTTGCGGTCCTCGGTGATCGTAATGCCGGCGACGGCCAAGTCCGCCTTCCCCGAAATCACGGCCGGAATGACGGAATCGAAATCCACCGTCTCGGCGGCGAAGGGGCGGTTGAGCTTTTCGGCGACGGCGCGGCTGATCTCGACGTCGATGCCGACGATCTCCTGCCCGCGCAGGAATTCATACGGCGGGAACGTCGCCTCGGTGATCATCTTCAATTCGTTGCTCTTGCTCCCGCAACCGGCAATCAGCGCCGCACCCAGGCACAGCATGAACAATTTCTTCATCTCTTCGGTCCTTTCTTCGATTTTGAAAAATGGGAAACGCCGACTCCGCCCCGCGCCAATGGCCGAGTGAACGCCGCACGTTCCGAACCCGCCAATCATACCGCCCCACCGCCCCCAAAACAAGCCCGCGATTCCGCCAGGCGCGCGGCTGAAAGTTGCAGGATGTCAAGGGACAC
>JAZQOP010000003.1:0-1733 GCA_045627965.1 Kiritimatiellia bacterium
GACGGCGCCGGCCCCTTCGAACTGCAAGCGAAAGTCGGCTCCATCATGTCGCCGCCCGCCTACATCCAGGGGCTTGTCGTCACGCAGCGGACGGTCGAGGTCCACCTCTGCATCGTCCGCAACGACATCGGCGAAAACGCCTCGATGACCGAGGCGCATTTCCTGGAATTGCTTGACGGCGCCAACGATATCTTCCGCCAGGCCGGCATCCGCTTCGTAAAGGCCGGCCCAACCATTTATACGAACAATGGGGACCTTTTAACCTTGGATGTGGAAGATGCCTTTTCGAATCTGCTGCGAAATGAGCTGCAATCCATCATGCACGACACAGGCGGAATGGAAGTCTATTGCGTAGAAAATTTGGGGAAAGTCCATGGGCTCAACACCTCGTCAGGCAGTGCAACGGCAGGAATTTGCATTTCAGCCGACATCACGGCACGCGAACTGGCGCATGAATTGGCACATGCATGCGGTCTACAAGACATTTATGACCGCCGACGAGAGACCTCGCCGTGGCCTGGTGCCGTCCGCAAGGAATGGATGCCTCTGGACTGGAGCGGCACGGACGCAAATGGTGCAGGATGCTATCCGCCGGATTTGGAGCAAACGAATGCGCTACAACGTCTGCTCATGTATGGATACGTGGGCACCTCCCAAATCGATATCCCCGTGGGGCCGGTCTATGGAATGGCCCGAAACGGGACGTTCGGGATGCGCAAGGTCGGGATTACCTTCATAAAAGACGAACTGCACCATTGATCAGCGAGGAGAAACATGGCGAAAAAAATATGCGTCCACCTGCTCATTTTGTCCTTTATTGCAGGAATCGCGCACGGTGAAGCGATGCGCCCGGCACAAAGCCCGGATGAGATGGCCGGGCCACAGGAGTTGAACCCTCTGGACGCGTCTTTCACGCATGACTTGGAGTTTGTCCTTTGCGACATCGTCGACAACTTGACAGATCAGCCCCTCCCTTCGTTGGAGGAGGAACTCGAAGAAGTGAAAAGAAAGCATGGCGTCACGGACGAAGAGATGCGGCAGGCCACGCTGCGGGCATTCTACCGGTTTTCGGACGAGGTTGCAAAGGGCGATGTGGTTTCGGCATGCGGAGTGCACAGTGCGATACGGTCGTTGGCATACTATGGCGCAAAGGAAGACTTGCCGATGCTCTGGGAGATCATCGTGAGTGATACGGAAGAAACGCTTACCGCCCTTGCCGCCTATCTGGCCATTTCCCAGTATGATCCGAAGCTGTTGCCGCGGTATCTGTGCGATCTTAGGGACCGGGCGGAGGAGCCCCAAAACCTGGATACACACTTAAGGCGGCGCAAGACCTTCACTTACATGCTCCTTGGATACGGACAGACAAGCCCCGAACGGCAGCAGGAAATTTTGGGATTTTGCCGCGAACAGGCCATCAAGGAGCCGGACCCAGGCATTGCAAACCATATTGCGCAGATTCTCTTGCTGCACGATCCCGGGTTCAAGGAGTCGGAGCTGTTCAAGTCGATGCAGAAGCGTTTCGAGGGCCGGAACGGCTGGGACAACGGCAAGGTGTCGTGGCTGGAATACTACCTTGGCAGCAAACCGTGAAAAGCCGGGAAGCTCCCGGGAACAGCTTTCCGTTGCGAGGGAGGACACGCGGAACACGTTTCCATTCATTGCGAATCGAAGCGCAACGCCCAGGCCGAAGGCGCAGGGCGGCCGCGACGCTTGAGACTTCCCAACGGGGA
>JAZQOP010000004.1:0-3691 GCA_045627965.1 Kiritimatiellia bacterium
ATGGCTCCCATCCGACTTATGCCTTCCATGTTCCCCGCCCCCGCCCCCGAGTAGCCCTAAGCCTCCCGCCCCATGCCGCCCGCCGTTTCCAGCCGCCTTTCCGGGCTCCTCCGCGCCACAGGCCTGCTCAACGATTCCCAGATCGAGGAGCTCCTCATCCGCCAGCGCGACGAGGACGGCCTCCTGACCGCCTCCGTCGTCGCCCTCGACTACGCCCACGAAGACACCTTCCTCGAAGCCCTCGCCAAGGCCATGCGCCTGCCTTACCGCCGCCTCGACACCGACGCCCCCGTCTCCTCCGACGTCCTGGCCCTCGTCCCCCCAAAGGCCGTCTTCCAATATAACGTCGTCCCCGTCTCCGCCGACCCCCGTTCCGTCCTCGTCGCCACCTCCGAGCCCTTCCGCGCCGGCATGGCCGACGCCCTCCGCCTCGCCGCCGGCCGCCGCGTCGCCTTCCTCCTGGCCCCCGCCGCCGACATCGAAAAGGCCGCCAAGAAGTTCTACGGCGCCGGCGCCGACACCCTCGAAGGCCTCCAGGGCGAGGACGACGACCTCGAGCCCGGCGCCTTTTCCCTCGACGGCCTGAACGACCTCGACCAGGAAGCCTCCGTCGTCAAGTTCGTCAACCAGATCATCTGGGAAGCCCGCCACGACGGCGCCACCGACATCCACATCGAGCCGATGGAAAGCGACCTGCGCATCCGCTACCGCATCGACGGCGTCCTCCACCCGACCCCCCTCCCGCCCCAGATGAAGCGCTTCCAGTCCGCCATCATTTCCCGCGTCAAGGTCATGGCCGGCATGGACATCGCCGAAAAGCGCCTCCCCCAGGACGGCCGCATCTCCTTGCGCGTCAAGGGCGAGGAAATCGACGTCCGCGTCTCGACCTGCCCCACGGTCTACGGCGAAAGCGTCTCCCTCCGCCTCCTCATGCGATCGAGCGGCATGTTCGGCATGGACAAGCTGGGCCTCTTCCCCGACGACGAGGCCACCCTCAACCAGCTCATCCGCAAGCCCCACGGCATCCTCCTGGTGACCGGGCCGACCGGCTCCGGCAAGTCGACCTCCCTCTACGCCTGGCTCCATACGATCAACTCGGTCGACAAGCGCATCCTGACCGTCGAGGACCCGATCGAATACGAAATGGCCGGCATCAACCAGGTCCAGGTCCGCGCCGACATCGGCCTCACCTTCGCCTCCGCGCTCCGCACCTTCCTCCGACAGGACCCCGACATCATCATGGTCGGCGAAATCCGCGACCAGGAGACCGCCGACATCGCCATCCGCGCCGCCCTGACCGGCCACCTGGTCTTCTCGACCCTCCACACGAACGACGCCGCCGGCGCCATCAACCGCCTCGTCGACATGGGCGTCGAGCCCTTCCTCGTATCCTCCGCCATCGAGGCCCTGACCGCCCAGCGCCTCGTCCGACGCCTCTGCCCCCGCTGCAAGCGCCCCTGGACGCTCGACCCCGACTTCCTGTCCTCGGTCGATTTCCCCAAGGACCTCCTCTCCACCGGCACGATCTACGAGCCCGTCGGCTGCGAGGCCTGCCGCGGCACCGGCTATTCCGGCCGGACGGGCATCTACGAAATCCTGCCCGTCACGGACGCCATCCGCCAGATGGTCGTCGACCGCCGCTCCTCCGGCGAAATCAAGGCCCACATCCTCGCCCAGGGCTTCCGCACCCTCCGCATGGACGGCTGGCGCAAGGTGATGGCCGGCATCACGACGCTCTCGGAGGTCATCTCCGTCACGAGCGAGGAGGAATAGCGCCGTGGCCACCTTCCGCTACGTCGCCAAAACGCGCTCCGGCGAACGCCAGGAAGGCACCCTCGACGCCGCCGACCGCCGCGCCGTCCTCGCCTTCCTCCAGCGCAAGGGCTGGATCGCCGTCCACGTCGTCGACGCCTCCGCCTCGCCCGCTTCCGCCCCCGCCTCCGCCAAGGCCCCCGAACGCAAGTCCTCCGCCCCTGTCAAGTTCGCCCGGAAGGCGGACAAGCCCCCCGTCGACGCCGCAGGGGAGGGGAAGGCCCCCTCTTTCGAGCTCTCCGGCTTCCTCCGCCACCGCCGCCCGCGCCTGAAATCGGCGGCCCTCCTCCTCCTGACGCGCGAACTGGCCGACCTCCTCGGCTCCGGCATGACCCTCGGCACCGCCCTGCACGCCCTGGCCCAGCGCAAGACCGGCACGGAACAGGACGTCATCCTGCCTGCCCTCCGCGACGAGGTCGTCGGCGGCGCCTCCCTCTCCTCGGCCCTGGCCAAGTGGCCGGAATCCTTCCCGACGCTCTACGTCTCGATGGTCAAGGTCGGCGAGGTCTCCGGACAGCTCTCCGCCGTCCTGGAACGCCTCGTCGCCCACTACGAACGCGTCCAGGCAGCCGCCGAAAAGGTCCGCATGGCGCTGGTCTATCCCTGCATCGTCGCGATCATCGGCGTCCTCGCGATCATCTTCATGATGACCTTCGTGATCCCCCAGTTCACCAAGATGTTCGAGGAGCTCGGCGGAACCCTCCCCCTGCCCACCCGCATGCTCATCGCAATGAGCGACGGACTCCTGAAATACGGCTGGGCGATGGCCATCGGCGTCGTCGTCATCGTCATCCTGGCCAGGCGGGCGCTTTCGACCCCCTCCGGCCGTGCCTGGAAAGACCGCGTCGCCCTCCGCATGCCCGTCCTCGCAAAGATCGTCCAGGCCAGCGCCTTCTCGAATTTCGCCCATACCCTGGAGACCCTCCTGGCCAACGGCGTCCAGATGCTCCCCGCCCTGGGCATCGTCGAGCAGACCATTTCCAACACCCACATCGCGGCGGCCGTCCGCGAGGCCCGCGACCGCATCGCCGACGGCTCGACCCTTTCCCGCCCCTTGGCCCAGAAC
Organism: Kiritimatiellia bacterium; assembly: GCA_045627965.1. Taxonomy (GTDB): domain Bacteria; phylum Verrucomicrobiota; class Kiritimatiellia; order CAIQIC01; family Lenti-01; genus RGIG3636. The sequence continues at coordinate 2,879 of JAZQOP010000004.1, forward strand.
GGTCTCTTCCCCCGCATGCTCACCGACATGCTGGCCATCGGCGAGGAATCCGGCGACATGACGACCGCCCTCGACCACATCGGCAAGCGCTACGACAACGACCTCGACCGCGCCATCAAGGTCTTCACGACCATCCTCGAACCGATCATGATGCTCGGCATCGCCGTCGGCGTCGGTTTCGTCGCCATCGCCATGCTCATGGCCGTCTTCGAAATGACCTCCGGCCTCCAGCACTAGGCGGCACAGGGAAATTCGCGGATTTTTTCCCCCATGCTGGCCCCCTTCGGTTGCGGCCGCTCTCCGAAACGGAAGCGAATGGCAGGGCCGTCGAACGGACCTGGATCCGGAAATCATGCGAGGGAACGCATGAAAATCCGAATCATCCCCCAGAAATGGCGAATCCGGTAGGGGCCGATCTCCGAGCGGCCCGCGACGGGCTGAAAAGCCGCATGGAAGGCGGATGGAGGCCTTTGGGCGAGAATTTGACGGCCTCGCACGTCCGCAATCAGGGTCGAAGGCGGCCCGCTCGGAGATCGGGCCCTGCCGAATGGGGCTTTGAGGTGGTGAAAAATCGGCGATCTTGCGAATCCGCAACGGGAGCGAATGGAAAAGCCGTCGACCGGGCTTGGGTTTGGAAATCATGCGAGGGAACGCATGAAAATCCGAATCATCCCCCCCGAAAAGGCGAATCCGGCAGGGGCCGATCTCCGAGCGGCCCGCGACGGGCAGAAAAGCCGCATGGAAAGCGAATGGCGGCCTTTGGGCGAGAATTTGACGGTTTCGCGTGGCCGCAATCAGGGTCGAAGGCGGCCC
>JAZQOP010000005.1:0-3940 GCA_045627965.1 Kiritimatiellia bacterium
GGGGCGGCGTGCGGCGCGTCCGGGGGGGGGCGCCGCCGCGCGGTGCGGCGCGATTTCCGGGGATGGGCTTTGCGTGCTTGCGCGGCGGGCGGAAATGTGGTTTGCTTTCCGCGCCATGGCCAAGAAGAACGCAACATACGATGAGAGCACGATCCAGACGTTGTCGGCGCTGGAGCACATCCGGAAGCGGACGGGGATGTATATCGGGGCGATCGGGGACGGGACGCAGTACGACGACGGGATCTACATCCTGTTGAAGGAGGTCCTGGACAACGCGGTCGACGAGTTCATCATGGGCTACGGGAAGAAGGTGGAGATCGAGGTGGAGCCGCATCGCGTACGGGTGCGGGACTACGGCCGGGGGATTCCGCTGGGGAAGGTGCTGGAGTGCGTTTCGCAGATCAACACGGGGGCGAAGTATGACGACGAAAGCGGGGTCTTCCAGTTCTCGGTCGGGCTGAACGGCGTGGGAACGAAGGCCGTGAACGCGCTTTCGAGCGAGTTTGCCGTGAAGTCCCACCGCGGCGGGAAGTATGCGGGGGGGCGCTTCGAGCGCGGCGTGCTGAAGGAGGAGCTTTCGGGGAGCTGCCGAGGGACGGCGGACGGGACGCTGGTGGAGTTCGTGCCGGACGGGGACATCTTCGGGAAGTCGGAGTACCTGCCGGAGCTGGTGGAGCAGCGGCTGCGGCTGTATTCGTATGTGCAGGCGGGCCTGGAGCTGGTCTACAACGGGACGCCCATCGTCTCGGACAACGGCTTGACCGACCTGGTCCTGGCGGACGCGGGCGACGATGCGATCTATGCGCCTCTGAGCTTCAAGACGGCGCCGGATGATGCGCGCAAGGGCAAGGCGGTCGCGGGGCTGGAAATCGCCTTCACGCACACGCCGCGGTTCAACGAGACGTTCCATTCGTTCGTCAACGGGCAGTACACGAGCGACGGCGGAACGCACCTGTCGGCCTTTCGCGAAGGCTTCATCAAGGGCGTGAACGAGTTCGCGAAGGGAAAGTTCGACGGCGACGACGCCCGGGAGTCGATGGTGGGCGCCATCGCCATCCGCATGAAGACGCCGGCGTTCGAGGGGCAGACGAAGAACAAGCTGGGGAGCCCGGAAATCCGTTCGGAGCTGGTGGCGGAGATCCGCGACATCGTGGCGGACCTGCTGCACCGGAACCCGGAGACGGCCAAGGTGCTGCTGGCCAAGATCGAGGAGACGCAGTCGCTGCGCAAGGAGCTGCAAACGGTCAAGAAGCTTTCGCGGGAACGCTCGAAGGCCGTCTCGCGGCACATTCCGCAGTTGCGGGACTGCAAGAACCATCTGGACCCGAAGCGGAAGCGCGGCCTGGACAGCATGATCTTCATCACGGAAGGTATTTCCGCGGCGGGGTCGATCACGAAGACGCGCGACGTCCGGAACCAGGCGGTCTTCACGCTTCGGGGCAAGCCGCTGAACGTGGCGGAGCTGCAGCGTGCGGCCATCTATACCAACGAGGAGCTCTACAACCTGATGAGCGCCCTGCACATCGAAGATTCGACCGCGGGCCTGCGCTACGAGAAGATCGTCTTTGCGACCGATGCGGATGTCGACGGGATGCACATCCGGAATTTGCTGCTGACGTTCTTCCTGAAGTTCTTCCCGGCGCTGGCGACGGGCGGGCACGTGTTCGTCCTGGAGACGCCCTTGTTCCGCGTGCGGAACAAGAAGGAGACGCGCTACTGCTACAGCGATGCGGAGCGCGACGCGGCCCAGAAGGAGCTGAAGGGGCACGAGGTGACGCGGTTCAAGGGGCTGGGGGAGATCAATCCCGACGAGTTCGTGCATTTCATCGGTCCGAAGATGCGCTTGACGCCGGTCCGGGTCGGAAACGAGGCGAAGGTGGGGCCGATCCTGAACTTCTACATGGGGCGGAACACGCCGGAGCGGCGCCAGTTCATCATGGACCACCTGGAAGTCGATCCGGAGGCGTGAGGGGGCGTTGGGGAAGGGACGGGGGCGTGGCCCCCGAACCCCCGCCGACCGGCGGGGGGCGAGGGCGCCGGGCACCAAGAAAAAACGGGCGAGGGGGCGGTTTTTGCTTGCCCTGGGGCGGGTTCTTCTATAGAAGAGGCGGACCTCATTGACAGAAAGCCCTCAGACAAAGGAACCAAGCCATGCCCGAATATAGCGCGTCGGATCTCCGCAAAGGCCTCAAGATCGAACTTGACGGCATCCCCTACGAAGTGACGGAATACCAGTTTGTGAAGCCCGGGAAGGGCCAGGCGATGTACAAGTGCCGGATCAAGAACCTGCTGGCGGGGAACACGATGGAGAAGACGTTCCGCGCGGTGGATTCGATCGGGATTCCGGACATCGAGTCGCGGACGCTGGCGTATTCGTACCAGGAAGGCGACAAGTACGTGTTCATGGACAACAAGACGTATGACCAGGTGGAGCTGCATGCGTCGGTGCTGGGGGATGCGCGGTTCTTCCTGATCGAGGATCTGGAGTGCGACGTGCTGTTCTATAACGGACGGGCGATGTCGGTGACGCTGCCGGCGTTCGTGGTGAAGAAGGTGGTGGAGACGGAGCCCGGGGCGCGCGGCGACACGGCGACGAACGTGACGAAGCCGGCGAAGATCGACACGGGGTATGAGATCGCGGTGCCGATTTTCATCAACGAGGGCGACAACATCCGCATCGACACGCGCGACGGGAAGTATGTGGACCGCGTGAACAAGTCGTAGGCCAGGCGACAGGAAAAAGAAAGGCGCCGCTCCGGGAAGGGGCGGCGCTTTTTTTGCGCACCGTGGGGGGGCAAGCGAACGGACGGGGCTTTGCCCCCGCACCCCCTGGAGGGCGCGGGGGGGTTAGCCGAGGGTGCCGGAGGCGGGGTCGCGGGTGAAGGCGATGGAGGCGAGGGGGGCGACGGCAGGGGCGTCGCGGAGGTCGGAGATGGCGATGCCCTTGGCCTCGATTTCGGCGCGGCGGGCGAGGATGCCGGCGGCGGCGGCGGAGTCGACGACGTAGGTGGTGGTGCCGCCGCGCTGGGCGTGGAGCTGGGAGTAGGAGATGGGGACGGCGGGGGAGGGGGCGTCGGCGAGGGAGGCGGCGAGGGGCTCGGACTTGCGGGCGCCGGATGCGAGGAGGAGGACCTGGCGGGCCTGGTAGACGAGGGAGGCGCCCATGGAGATGGCGTAGCGCGGGGAGGCGTCGACGGAGGGGAAGTGGCCGTCCTTGACGGCGTTTTCGACGGTGTTGGCGTCGAGCTTGACGAGGAGCATGTCGTTGCCGTCGAAGGGGATGCCGGACTCGTGGAAGGCGACGTGGCCGCGGCCGCCGACGCCGATGACGTGGAGGTCGATGCCGCCGGCGGCGCGGATGGCGTCGGGGTAGGCCTGGAGGATGTCGCGGCGGATGGCGGCGAGGGTGGGGTCGGCGGCGTCGGGGTGGATGCGGACGGCCTTGCCCTTGTCGGCGCCTTCGAGGTGGTAGTCGGCGGTGGCGGATGCGAGGGCGCGGTCGAGGGCGGCCTGGTCGACGAGGCATCCGTAGGGGACGTGGGTGGAGGCGAACTTCTTGCGCATGAGGGCGAAGAGCTCCTGGATCATGAAGTAGGAGTAGGATTCGGGATGGAGTGCGCGGAGCTGGGGGTTGTCGCCGGGGAGGCCGACGTATTCGTCGAGGTTGAAGGTGCGGACGAGGGCGGGGTCGAAGGCGCCGGCGTTGGCGGCCTTGGCGAGGAGCTTGTAGAGGCCGGTGGGGGAGGCGCCGGTGGCGAGGCCGAGGACGGCGTTGCCGCGGGAGGCGATGGCGTCGCGGAGGGCGTCGAGGGCGATGTCGGCGGCGACGTGGCTCATGTGGTCGAAATCGCGGGTGATGAGAACGGCTAGGCTCATGGGGATGTCCTTTCGGGTGGCGGGCGGGTTTGCCCGTCGGGAGGAAACCCTACGCAAGGCGGGG
>JAZQOP010000006.1:0-1590 GCA_045627965.1 Kiritimatiellia bacterium
AAGGTCTACGAAGGCCCCTCCGACTACGACTACTGGCCCCGCCCCTCCCGCCCCGTCCCCCGCCTCGCCGCCGCCCCCCCGGACGTCTCCCCCGACGGCCTCGTCTGGCGCATCCGCATCCGCCCCGGCATCTTCTTCTCCGACGACCCCTGCTTCCCCGGCGGCCGCGGCCGCGAAGTCGTCGCCGACGATTTCGTCTACTCCTTCAAGCGCATCGCCGACGCCAAGATCGGCTCCAACGGCTACTGGATCTTCCGCGGCAAGATCCGCGGCCTCGACGACTTCTTTGCCGCCTCCGCCGCCGCCCCCGACCCCGTCGACTACGCCCTCCCCGTCGACGGCCTCCGCGCCCTCTCCCGCTACGAGCTCGAAATCCGCCTCCTCGAGCCCTACCCCCAGCTCGCCTGGGTCCTCGCCATGCCCTACACCGCCGTCGTCCCGCACGAAGCCGTCGACGCCTACGGACGCGACTTCGCCAACCATCCCGTCGGCACCGGACCCTACATCCTCGAATCCGCTCGCCACAACTACCGCTACGCCTACGTCCGCAACCCCGCCTGGTCCCTCCACGACCGCGCCGACCGCATCCCCCCCGGCGCCCCCACGCCCGACGCCGGCCGCCTCCTCCCCCTGACCGACCGCGTCGTCGACCTCGTCATCGACGACCCTTCCACCATGTGGCTCATGTTCCTTTCCGGCGAAATCGACCGCTGCGGCGTCTCGCGCGCCCAGTGGGAGAGCGTCGTCCGCCCCGACGGCTCCCTCGCCCCGGACCTCGCCGCACGCGGCATCCGCATCGAGCACGCCCCCCGCATGTCCACTTCCTACTACGCCTTCAACATGGACGACCCCGTCGTCGGCCCCAACCGCCCCCTCCGGCAGGCCATCGCATGCGCCTTCGACGCCGAAAAGTGGCGCACCTTCATGCAGGGCCGCATCGCCGTGGCATCCAGCATCATCCCCCCGGGCGTCGCCGGCCACGACGAGTCCGGCCCCGCCGCCTATCCCTTCGACCTCGAACGCGCTCGCGCCCTCATGGCCGAGGCCGGCTATCCCGGCGGCATCGACCCCGCCACCGGTCGTCGCCTCCAGCTCACCCTCGAAATCGGCAACGCCACCGACGAGGAGTCCCGCCAGGCCGCCGAGCTCTTCGCCTCCATGCTCGCCGACATCGGCATCGTCCTCCGCCTCTCCTTCAACAACTGGCCCACCTTCCTCCAGAAGCTCGACCGCCGCCAGGCCCAGATCTTCGGCCTCCAGTGGCTCGGCGACTATCCCGACGCACAGAACTTCCTCCAGCTCTTCCATTCCGACAACGTCTCCCCGGGCCCCAACCATTGCAACTACGTCTCCGACGCCGTCGACGCCGCCTGCGACGCCGTCGTCGCCGCCCCCCCCGGCCCCGCTCGCGACGCCCTCTGCGGCGACTGCGCACGCCTCGTCATGCGCGACGCCCCCTGGGTCCTCTCCGGCTACCCCGTCGCCACCGTCCTCTCCCAGCGCCGCATCCGCAACGACCGCATCTCCGACTTCGACTGGGCCGTCGAAAAATTCTGGGCCGTCGACGCCCCGCCCCCCGCCGCCCCCGCC
>JAZQOP010000007.1:0-2917 GCA_045627965.1 Kiritimatiellia bacterium
TTATGGTGCAATAAGGTAAGCTATGGAAACTTATGGGAAATCTCCCCCTCGTATAACCGGCCTTACTCTTGCTTCCGTTACGCGGACGATGACCATAGCATGGCTGGCAGCAACCCATGGGGAAATAAGAAAAGATATGGAGACATACAGAAAGTTTAGCCCTGAACGCATACTAAACATGAAGGAATTTTGATTATCGATCACGTCTACTTCATGTTATTTATGCTTATTTGTTTTATTATAATTAATAATCGCCATATTTTTTTAGCTGTGTTCTTAACTGAGCGGCATGTTTTTTTGCTTTCCCTAGGTCAAGCCAGTTTCGTGAGAGCATACGTTCAATAGTCCGTGCTTTTCTAAGGTATGCCAGATGACCGCATTGATCAGTTCGGATCGCGTGTTGTAGGCGAATACGTTGGTCGTCAGACCCGAATCCACCCGTTGGGTGCGGCGGCCGACAGCATCGTAATCGTAGGCGAAGGTGGAGATGGGGTTGGTGCCCCAGGCGTTGGAGACGAGGGTCTTGAGGTCGCGGAGGGGTTCGTAGGCGTAGGCGACGGAGAGGCCGAGGGTGTTGGTGTAGCCGGCGAGGAGGGGCGAGCAAGACACATAGGAATAGCCAAATGTAGGGCCGTTGGAGACGGCGACGGTGGAGAAGCGACCATATTCGTCGTAGCCGTAGCCGACGGCGTAATCGGGACCGAGGGCGATGCCGGCGGCGCGGCCGTAGGCATCGTAGGTGCGGACGAGGGCATCGCCGTCGGGGAAGCGTTCTTCGAGGAGGTCGGCGGGGGAATAGACGTTGGTGCGGGTGCCGAGGACGTCAGTGATGGTGAGTTGGCGACCGAGGCGGTCGTAGGTGAAGGCGATGTCGGGGGTGGAATCGGAGTAGTCGATGGAGACGAGCTGGCCGAGGGCGTGGGCTGAGTCTGCGGCATACCACAAGAACCAGACCACACCAGAATGAGGAGGATTTGTGTTGGGATTATGGGGTTTCATCTTTTTGCGTCTTTGTCATTATCTAAGGGCCTGCCCCCTGTTCCCTCCCTGTTCCCTTAAACTCATAATCAATTCTGTTTTGCACTGCCTATCTTTTCAAACACCTTAATCCACGGCAATAGCAAGGTGAAAAGCAAGAAGTTCAACGTTTACCGGGCCATTCTCTTCTAGACGATAGCAAATGGGAACGAGGATGCGATTCACTCCAACAAGCTGATTGGCAAAGACAGGATCGACAGGATAATGGATGACCATCTGCTGTCCGCTTTCGATTTGATCATACTGCCTGTCGAAAACGACGGTGGAATTGTCGTCGCGTTCGATATGCAGGCAATCCTTTGGTTCCTTTCCATGTCCTGTCGGAACCAGCACAATATCCACAAGTTTTTTTATCCACAAGGGAGAGCTACTCGTGTTTTCAATTGTCAACGACACAGCATGCGAAGACCCATCATTGTCTGCGGCGAATTGAAACTGCGTCCGGGTGTTCTTAGAAAGGGAATACATTAAAATTTTGTTTACGGGCAATGCTACCCAATTTCGAAGGTTTTCAGGAATTTCAGCACTAAATATGACATACTTCTCGCCCGAATGATCCCATCGGAACGGGCCAACCCCCTCCAATCCGTTCTCGATGACAGAACGGGTTAGCCATTTGACTTCACGCATGAATTTATCATCACTCTCATTGATATCCAATATCTCCAATGTCATCATTCCGCGCTCGACGAGTGGCATGATATTGCTTGGCAACTCAATCCACTGATTATTATCTGCTTTCCAAGCAAGTGGAGTCTTGTGATATATGCGCTCTCTCTCATAAACCTCAGCTGAAGTTTTCAAAATTGATTCAAACTCGACAGCCCAGCATTGCATAAGACACAATTGGAAAAAAAATGTCAGAAACAATCTTCGTTTCACTCATCCCTCCTTCTCGTGCTAATAAACCTTCCAATATACAAAGAGGGGTGAAACTGTGTATGCTCTTTGGCCTGTTATCCAACGGGAGTCCGATGCTTGACTCCCATCGGTTCCAATACACTCGATTGAGATCAAGAGATTGTACGTTAGAATATAATCACCATAAACTGATTCTCCATACGGATGAGAAAAACTTATGCCAGAGAGATCTGTCATGGTTCCATCCTCAAAAAGGCTATCACGAATCGATTGTTGTTTGCCATCGAATTCTTTCCATTTCGGGTGTTTACCAGCAAAATCGGCCCGATATATATAGCCCTCTTCCTTCTGGAAAAACTCACAATTCTTCATTTCCCCTTCGGTCTCGAAACTATATTGAATGTCCATTCCAATCCTATACGTGGGGATTTTCCATTCCCTTAAAGACTCATATTCGGGCCAAGGACTAGGACTTTGAAGAACCCAGACACCATCACTAATCTGGGCTGAAATACATCTGCAACATGAGGCAAGACCCACCATATCCACGTGATTGATAGCGTTGTTCCAAGAAAACAAATAGACATTATCACCCCCATTTTCTCCAATTAAACCCCGAGAGAGCCATCTTCCAAGCCAAGCAGAGCCATATCGGCATCCGTAATAACACATATCTATTACACCATCCTGAATTTTTGTGCTGAAATGGAAGGGATTGATACCCAAAGTAAAGGGCTGTGCACCAAATTCGTTGCCAAAGCTGTCGTAAGCATATGAGTCCAGAATTATGCCGTCATCATCCGCCATTGCTGTGGTATTTCCATTGCCGTCGTAGAAGCTGAAGGCGTTGGTTGCGCCTCGACAGGTTTGCAGAAGACCGCCGATGCCGCCGGCGCCTTGAAGGGATTGGGAGAGGTCGAGCCCCCAGACGTATCGAGCGGCGGTGGAACCGGCGGTGCCAGTGAGGCGAAGGTCGGTCTGAGGCATATAGGTGGGCGGGGTGCGAGGTGTAACGGAA
>JAZQOP010000008.1:0-4823 GCA_045627965.1 Kiritimatiellia bacterium
CCCCCTCCCTCCCACTCGTCATCGCCATGCGCATCGGGGAAGCCGGCCAGAACACCCTTTTCTCGGCCGAGGAAAACCACATCGACCTCCTCGTCATCGGCCGCCAGGGCGGCACCTCCGTCGGCAAGCTCCTCTTCGGAAACGTCACCGAGCGCGTCGTCCGCAAGGCCCCCTGCCCCGTCCTCGTCGTCCCCTAGGAACACGTTTCCATTCATTGGAAAACGTGCCGAAACACGTTTCCATTGCGTGGAAAAACCCGCGAAACACGTTTCCATTCAATGGAAACCTGTTTTCCGCAAAATGTTACCCTCGGCTAACATCCTGTTCGCCCCCCCGTCCTACCCCCCATCCTTTTGCCGTTTTTCGGGATGTCGGCAATTCGGCAGGGTCCGCTCTCCGCACGGGCCGCATTCGCCGCCCCCTGCGGCCGCGCATCCCCGCCCACGTTCCTCGGGCAAAACCGCAAATTCCCCAATGTTTCACCGTAAAACCGCGTATTTTCTTCGGCGGCATTTCGGCCCATCCCACGCCCCTTTCGGTAGGGCCCGCTCTCCGAGCGGGCCGCATTCGGCAAGGATTGCGGCCGCGCATCCCCGCCCGTCCGTCCGCTTGCCACCCGCTGCCCATGATTCCGCCAACCTGCCGACAAAAACGTCCGCCGAAATCGGGCATTGAAATTCCGCGCGCGCAAGGGTATCGTTCCCGCCCGTTTTAGGAGAACGAAAGCCATGAGCGAAAATGCCACCCCCACCGGACCGCGCCCGGTCATCACCGCGCTGGAATGCAAGGCCTGCGGCCGCTGCGTCGCCGTCTGCCCCAAGAACTGCCTCGAACTCGGCGACGAGCTGAACGCCCGCGGCTACAAGTCCGCCCGCTACAAGGGCGAAGGCTGCATCGGCTGCGCCAACTGCTTCTACGCCTGCCCCGAACCCAACGCCATCGAGGTCCACATCCCCGCCAAGGAAAAGTAAGGAGGACAAGCACCATGACCACCCAGCTCATCAAGGGCAACAACGCCGTCATCGCCGGCGCCCTCTACGCCGGCTGCGACTGCTTCTTCGGCTACCCCATCACCCCCGCCTCCGAAATCCTCCACTCCGCCGCCAAGCAGTTCCCCAAGGCCGGCCGCCAGATGGTCCAGGCCGAATCCGAGGAAGCCGCCATCAACATGGTCTACGGCGCCGCCGCCACCGGCCGCCGCGTCATGACCGCCTCCTCCGGCCCCGGCCTCTCCCTCAAGCAGGAAGGCATCTCCTACCTCGCCGGCGCCCAGCTCCCCGCCGTCATCGTCGACGTCATGCGCGCCGGCCCCGGCCTCGGCAACATCGGCCCCGAGCAGGGCGACTACAACCAGATCGTCAAGGGCGGCGGCCACGGCAACTACCGCAACCTCGTCCTCGCCCCCGCCTCCGTCCAGGAAATGTGCGACTTCACCATGAAGGCCTTCGAGCTCTCCCAGAAGTGGCGCATGACCTGCGTCGTCCTCGCCGACGGCGTCCTCGGCCAGATGATCGAGCCCCTCCGCTTCCCCGAGGCCGCCCTCGAACCCAAGACCGACACCTCCTGGGCCGTCGACGGCACCGCCGCCACCCGCCCCAACTGCGTCACATCCATCTTCCTCAACTTCGACGACCTCGAGGCCTTCAACAACAAGCTCCAGGAAAAATACGCCGCCGTCGAGGCCGCCGAGCAGGACTCCGAGTCCTACCGCCTCGACGACGCCGACCTCGCCATCGTCGCCTACGGCATCGTCGCCCGCATCGCCCACGGCGTCGTCGACGCCGCCCGCGCCGAAGGGATCAAGGTCGGCCTCTTCCGCCCCAAGACCCTCTTCCCCTTCCCCAAGGACGCCCTCAACGCCTTCGTCGCCCAGGGCGGCAAGAAGCTCCTCAGCGCCGAGATGTCCAACGGGCAGATGCGCGACGACATCAAGCTTGCCATCGAGTGCGCCTGCCCCGTCGAGCTCGTCAACCGCCTCGGCGGCAACCTCATCACGCACGACCAGATCCTGGCCAAGGTGCGCGCCATCGCCAACGCCTAGCCCGAAAGGAACACCCGCCATGGAAGAAAAAGTCATCCGCACGCAAGGCCTCTACAAGACCTTCCCCCGCAAAGGCGGCTCCGCCCAGACCGCCACCCACTACTGCCCCGGCTGCGAGCACGGCGTCCTGCACAAGCTCATCGGCGAGGCCCTCGCCGAGCTCGGCCTCCAGGACCGCACCGTCGTCATCTCCCCCGTCGGCTGCTCCGTCTTCGCCTACTACTACTTCGACACCGGCAACGTCCAGGTCCCCCACGGCCGCGCCGCCGCCGTCGGCACCGGCATCTCCCGCTCCCGCGACGACGCCGTCGTCGTCTCCTACCAGGGCGACGGCGACCTTGCCTCCATCGGCCTCAACGAGACCCTCCAGGCCGCCAACCGCGGCGAGAAGATCGCCGTCTTCTTCGTCAACAACACCGTCTACGGCATGACCGGCGGCCAGATGGCCCCCACCACCCTCGTCGGCGAGAAGACCGAGACCTCCCCCAACGGGCGCGACCCCGCCCACTGCGGCTACCCCCTCCACATGGCCGAGCTCATCAACCAGCTCAAGGCCCCCGTCTACGTCGCCCGCGTCGACTTCTCCGACATGGCCAAGCTCCGCAAGGCCCGCTCCGTCATCCGCAAGGCCCTCGAAATCCAGCGCGACGGCAAGGGCTACACCTTCGTCGAAGTCCTCATGGCCTGCCCCACCAACCTCAAGATGAACGCCGAGCAGGCCAAGAAGTTCGTCGCCGAGCAGATGGAGGCCGAGTTCCCCCTCGGCGTCCTCCGCGACCGCTCCGCCGAGACCGCCCCCGTCGTCCGCTGCAAGCGCGACTACTCCAAGGCCACCCTCGACAAGATCTTCGCCCTCGACTCCGACTTCGCCCCCGACGCCGTCGTCGACCCCTCCGCCCCCACCCACGCCCTCAAGATGGCCGGGTTCGGCGGCCAAGGCGTCCTTTCCATGGGCATCATCATGGCGCGCGCCGCCTGCTCCGCCGGCAAGTTCGTCTCCTGGTATCCCTCCTACGGTCCCGAGCAGCGCGGCGGCACCGCCAACTGCGCCGTCGTCGTCTCCGGCCAGCCCGTCGGCTCGCCCGCCGTCACCGACATCGACGTCCTCGTCGCCATGAACCGCCCCTCCCTCGAGCGCTTCGCCGCCGACATGAAGCCCGGCGGCCTGCTCCTCTACGACGAGTCCATCGGCCAGGTCGACCTGCCCGCCGGCGTCCGCGCCCTCTCCGTCCCGGCCCTCCGCCTCGCGACCGAAGGCGGCGCCGCCCGCGCCACCAACACCGCCATGGTCGGCGTCCTCGCCGCCCTCACCGGCATCGCCATCCCCGACGCCGCCTACGAGGCCGCCATCGCCAACAACTTCGCCGGCAAGGACAAGGTCATCGCCTCCAACATCCAGGTCTTCCACCACGCCAAGGACTGGGCCGCCGCCCAGGCCCTCTAGCCCCTCCGGACCGGATGCCCGAAGCGCCGCCGCGGCCCTGCCGCGACGGCGCTTTTTCCATCCCCCGCCCCGCCCCCTCCCCCTTCTTGCCCCCTCCCCCCCCAGCGGCGCCCTAGGGCGCCGCCTCCAGGAAGGCCTGCCGGTAGGGCAGCCACCGATCCAACACCGCATCCAGGCGCCCCGACGCCTTCCACCGCGCCAGCACCCCGTTCGCCGCATCGCGCAAATCCACGTTCCCGGGCGCCACCGCCCAGGCCAGCTTCTGCGAGTGCAGCGGGAACGGCAGCATCGAAAGCGCCGCCTCGTTCTGCTGCAAAATCTCCACCCCCGCCGACAGGTCGTCGATGTAGAGCTTGAACCGCTGGCTCGTCAGCAGCGACGCCACATCCTTCCGGAACGTCGCCGCCACCACCCGCGCCCGCAGGCAGTGCCGCTTCGCGAAGATTTCCCCCGACGTCCCCTTCAGCGCCCCGATCGTCACCGGCGCCGCCAGGATGTCGTCCGCCGACGCATACGCATCCACCTCCCCCGCGCGCACCACGGCCACCAGCGGATTGTCCATGTAGGGCTGGCAGAAGTCCACCTGCGTGTAGCGCGACGGCGTGATCGTCATCCCCGCCATGATGATGTCGATCTCCCCCGCCTGCAGCGCCGGGATCAGCTTCGACCACTCATACTCCACGAAGACCGGCTCGCAATGCAACGCCGCCGCCAGGTCGTGCGCCAGGTCCGCCTCGATCCCCGCGAACTCGCCGTCGATCTCGAACGTCACCGGCGCGTCGTTCGGCGTGTAGCCGATGCGCAATGTCCGCGGCGCCTCCGTCACCGACGCGCACCCCGCCAGGCACCACACGCAAACCACCGCCGCCAGGGCGGAACACAGCAGACGTTTCTTCATGCTCATACTCCTTCCAACGAACCGTTCCCGCAATCCTAGCGGAAAATTCCGCCCGGCGGGAGCAGAAAATCGCCCGACGCCCCCCCGATGTGAGTTGTACAAAGAGACCGGACAGGGACCCACTGCCCACGGGTGGGGGGCGACGAGAGGGCTTCTGGCACCCAATTGGGTGCCAGAAGCCCGAGCGTCGATCCCTACCCATCATGTGCTTGCAACCATAGACAAGGAGATGACCAACATGCACAACCTACCCCCAGCCGCCCCCGGGACGCAAACACCAATTGACCATGGAGAAGCGCTCGCAGATCGAATGCCTCTACAACCGGAACCTGCGCCTCCCCAAGAAGGAGCGCCTGTCCCTCCGCCGTCTCGCGGCGCTGCTGGGCATCGCCCGCAGCACGCTGCCCGACGAGATCCGGCACGGGCGGGCACGGCGGCCT
>JAZQOP010000009.1:0-20233 GCA_045627965.1 Kiritimatiellia bacterium
ACCATTTCCAAAGTGCTAGTTTTTCAGCGGTCAAGAAGCTGCTTGCCGCTCCCTGGGGTTTCTCTCCCAGTTCGCGAACGTCCAAAGCCTACCACTCCCGCCCGCCGGGAGTCAACCCCTCACCCGAAATCGCATCGCCAAACCGCCCCTGGTACCCCCGAAAACCGCCCCATCCCCGCCCTCGGAATCGTCCCCGCACGTTATGAGATTATGGGCAAACATTGGGATTTTTTCACATTTTCGGCCCGTTGCCCCCGCGTACGACACAAAAAAAGACCGCAGGCGCGTTGCCTGCGGTCCTTTGTCGCGGTTCCTGACCGCGGGGAGGGCTTACTTGTCCCCGGCGGGATCGTCGTAGGACAGATCCTCGCCCTCGTCGACATCGCCGCCCTCGTCGTCCTCGTCGGGAGCGTCGAAGTCGATCTCGTCAATGGCCGTCTCGGACGTCAATCCGGCGACCTCGTCCTCGTCGGCCAGGGCGGCGCGGGCGCGCTCGGCGGCCGCCGCGCGGTCCACCTGTTCGCCCAGCAGCTCCTCGACGGGGATCGGCTCGCCCAGCGGCTGCAGCTTGGCGTTGCGGTAGACCGAGAAGCCGGTGCCGGCGGGAATGACGTGCCCCATGATGACGTTTTCCTTGAACCCGCGCAGGTAGTCCTTGCGGGCCAAGGTCGCCGCGTCGGTCAGCACGCGCGTCGTATCCTGGAAGGACGCCGCCGAAATGAAGCTGTCCGTCTCCAGCGACGACTTCGTGATGCCCAGCAGGACCGGCTCCGCGTCGGCAGGCTGCATGCCTTCCTCCACGATCTGGCGGTTCGTCTCGATGAACTTCTGCTTGTCCACCTGCTCGCCCCAGAGGAAGTCGGTGTCGCCCGGCTCCGTGATGCGGACCTTGCGGAGCATCTGGCGCACGATGATCTCGATGTGCTTGTCGTTGATTTCGACGCCCTGGAGGCGGTAGACCTCCTGCACCTCGTTGACCAGGTATTCCTGCAACTCCTGCGGACCGCAGACTTCCAGGATGTCGTGCGGGACGACCGGCCCTTCCGTCAGGGGCTGCCCCTTGCGGACGTGGTCGCCTTCGTAGACGACGATGTGCTTGGCCGACGGAATCAGGTGCTCCTCGGTATCGCCGGTCTCGGGGTCGCGCACCACGATCTTGCGCTTGCCCTTGGCCTGGCCCTTCATCTCGACCACGCCTTCGATCTTCGCGATCTCGGCCGGATCCTTCGGCTTGCGCGCCTCGAACAGCTCGGCCACGCGCGGAAGGCCGCCCGTGATGTCCTTCGTCTTCGCCTGCGCACGGGGCGTCTTGGCGACGGCCATGCCCGCCTTGACCTCCTGGCCCTTCTTGACGTCGACGAACGCGCCCGCCGGAAGCGGATAGGTCGCCAGGACCTTCTTCGGGTTGGAGACGTCCTTGATGAGGATCTGGGGATGGTCTTCGCCGCGGTGCTCGTTGACGACGGTGGAAATCAGCCCCGTCTGCGGGTCCTCGATGTCGTGGACCGTGACGCCCTGGATGAAGTCCTTCATGTCGACGATGCCCGCCTTGTCCGTCAGGATCGGCACATTGTACGGATCCCACTTGACGATGGACGTGCCCTTCTTGACGAGCGCACCGTCCTTGAAGGCGATCTGCGCGCCCAGCTGGATGTCCTTGTGGAGCTCCAGCTCGCGCCCGTCCTTGCCGTAGATGCCGATCATGCCGTTCTTGTTCAGGACGATCTGGTCGCCGTTCGGGCCTTCGACGGAATTGATGTCGCGATAGCGCAGGATGCCGTCGTTCTTGATGACGATCTCCGGCTGGACAAACGTGCTGCTCGCCGTGCCGCCGACGTGGAACGTACGCATCGTCAGCTGCGTGCCCGGCTCGCCGATGGACTGGGCCGCGATGATGCCCACCGCCTCGCCCAGCACCGCCGTGCGCCCGTTCGCCAGGTTGCGACCGTAGCACTTCGCGCAGATGCCGCGCTCGGATTCGCACGTCAGCACGCTGCGAATCTTCACGCTCTCCAGCTTCGCGGCCGTGATGCGCTCGGCGACCTTCTCGTCGATCTCCTGGCCCGCCGCCACGATCAGCTCGCCGCTCTCGGGATCGCGGACGTCGTCCACCGCCGTGCGCCCCAGGACGCGCTGCGCCAGCGAAACCAGCTCCTCGTCGCCCTGCATGATGGCGTGCACGTCGATGCCGTTCAGCGTCCCGCAGTCGTCCTCGGTGATGATGACATCCTGCGACACGTCGACCAGCTTGCGGGTCATGTAGCCGGATTCGGCCGTCTTCAGAGCCGTATCGGCCAACCCCTTGCGCGCGCCGTGCGTCGAAATGAAGTATTCCAGGACGCTCAGGCCTTCGCGGAAGTTCGCCTTGATCGGGGTCTCGATGATTTCGCCCGAAGGACGCGCCATCAGGCCGCGCATGCCCGCCAGCTGGCGGATCTGCTGCCGGTTGCCGCGGGCGCCGGAATCGACCATCAGGTACAGCGGGTTCAGGTCGGTCTTCTTCTCGTTGAACTCCAGCGACGTGTACATCACCTGCGTGATCTCGTCCGTCGCGTGCGTCCAGATGTCGATGATCTTGTTGTAGCGCTCGCCTTCGGTGATGACACCCTTGCGATACTGACCTTCGACCTCGCCCAGATCCTTCTCCGCCTTGTCGATGATCTTCTTCTTCTCCGGCGGGATGATCATGTCGACGATGCCGATGGAAATGCCGGCGCGCGTCGCGTTCTCGTAGCCCAGGTCCTTCAGGCGGTCCAGCGTGTGGACCGTCTCCTCGTGGCCGGCCACCTGGTAGCACTTGCGGATCAGCGCCTCGACTTCCTTCTTCTTCACGGGCTTGTTCACGAAGCCCATGTCCTTCGGCCAGATCTCGTTGAAGAAGACGCGGCCGACGGTCGTCACCAGCACGGACTTGTCGCTCTCGCCACGCCCCGTCTGGTAGTCCGGATTGCGGAAGCGGATGCGGCTATGCAGCTTCAGGACCCCCTGGTCGAACGCCGTATGCACCTCCTGGGCATCGCCCATCAGCGGCAGGTGTTCGCGCACCAGCTGCTTGTCCGACGCGGCACGGCGGTCCTTCAGGCGGTCCGACATCGAGTCCGTCGTCAGGAAATGGCACCCCAGGATCACATCCTGCGTCGGCGTCGCGATCGGCTTGCCGCTCGCCGGCGAGAAGATGTTGTTCGGCGCCAGCATGATCAGCTTGCTTTCCAGCTGGGCCTCGACGGACAGCGGAACGTGGACGGCCATCTGGTCACCGTCGAAGTCGGCGTTGAACGCCGTGCAGACCAGCGGATGCAGCCGGATGGCCTCGCCTTCGATCAGGACCGGCTCGAACGCCTGGATAGACAGGCGGTGCAGCGTCGGCGCACGGTTCAGCATGACCGTATGCCCGCGCGTCACGTCTTCCAGGATCTCCCAGACCTTGTCGTCGGCGCGCTCGATCATCTTCTTGGCGTTGCGGACGCTCGTGACCTTGCCGGCAATCTCGCCCATCGCCTTCAGGCGGCGGATGATGAACGGCTCGAACAGCGCCAGCGCCATCTTCTTCGGCAGGCCGCACTGGTTCATGCGCAGGTTCGGCCCGACGACGATGACGCTGCGGCCGGAATAGTCGACGCGCTTGCCCAGCAGGTTCTGGCGGAAGCGCCCCTGCTTGCCCTTCAGCATGTCGGACAGCGACTTCAAGGCGCGGTTCGCGGCACCCGTCACCGCGCGCCCGTGGCGGCCGTTGTCGAACAGGGCGTCCACCGCCTCCTGGAGCATGCGCTTCTCGTTGCGCACGATCACGTCCGGCGTCTTCAGCTTGAGCAGGTTCTTCAGGCGGTTGTTGCGGTTGATGACGCGCCGGTAGAGGTCGTTCAGGTCGCTCGTGGCGAACCGGCCGCCATCCAGCGGGACCAGCGGGCGCAGGTCCGGCGGAATCACCGGCAGCACCGTCAGGATCATCCATTCCGGACGCGCATGGCTGTCGCGGAAGGATTCCAGGATCTTCAGCCGCTTCGTCAGCTTCTTCTTGTTCTGCTTGCTCTTCGTCCCTTCAAGCTCCTCCGCGACCTTGTCGATCTCCTCGTCCAGGTCCATCCGCGAAAGGATCTCGCGGACGCCTTCGGCGCCCATCTTCGCGATGAACGTCTCGCCGTACTGCTGGCGGGCCTCGTGGTACTGCTCCTCCGTCAGCAGCTGCCGGTCGTGCAGCGCCGTGTCGTCGCCGCCGTTGTCGACCACGATGTAGTCCTCGTAGTAGAGGACCCTCTCAAGCTCCTTCGAGCTCATGTCCAGGACCGTCGCCAGGCGCGACGGCGCGCACTTGAAGAACCACAGGTGGCTGACCGGGACCGCCAGCTCGATGTGCCCCATCCGCTCGCGGCGGACGCGGGCCCGCGTCACCTCCACGCCGCATCGGTCGCACACCACGTTCTTGTTCTTGATGCGCTTGTACTTGCCGCAGGAGCATTCCCAGTCCTTCATCGGGCCGAAAATGCGCTCGCAGAACAGGCCGCCGCGCTCGGGCTTGTAGGTGCGGTAGTTGATCGTCTCCGGGTTGACCACCTCGCCGTGCGACCAGCCGCGGATCGTCTCGGGCGACGCCAACGTGATCGTCACGTAGTCGTTCGCCCCGTCGTTGTCCATCAGCAGGCTGCCCAGGATGTCCGCGGGCTTCTTCTCGTTCTCAGGGATGCTGGCAAAATCTTCCATGGCTCCACTCCTTGGGGAATATCACGTTTCCAGGACTCTCGGCGTCTCGCTCGCCCTATTCGGCATCCGCTTCCTCGTGCCGGACACGGATGTCCAGCGCCAGGCTTTGGATTTCCTTCATCAGGACGTTGAACGATTCCGGAATCCCGGCCTTGAGGACGTTTTCGCCCTTGACGATGGATTCGTAGATGCGCGTGCGGCCTTCGACGTCGTCGGACTTGACCGTCAGGATCTCCTGCAGCGCGTAGGCCGCGCCGTAGGCCTCCATGGCCCAGACCTCCATTTCGCCGAAGCGCTGCCCGCCATACTGCGCCTTGCCGCCCAGCGGCTGCTGGGTCACCAGGCTGTACGGCCCGACGGCGCGCGCATGGATCTTGTCGCTGACCAGGTGGTGCAGCTTGAGCATGTACATCACGCCGACGACGACGCGCTGCTCGAACGGCTCGCCCGTGCGCCCGTCGTAGAGCACCGTCTTGCCGTCGCAGGCCTCGCTGATCGTCTCGCGGTTTTCCTCGCCCTTCAGCTCCTTCTCCTTGGCCACCGCCTCCTTCATCTTCTCCCAGATGACCTTCTCGGGGCACCCGTCGAAGACCGGCGTCGCCGCATGGAAGCCCAGCACCCGGCACGCAACGCCCAGGTGGGTCTCCAGGACCTGCCCCACGTTCATTCGCGAAGGCACGCCCAGCGGGTTCAGGACGATGTCCACCGGTGTCCCGTCCGGCAGGAACGGCATGTCCGCCTCGGGCAGCACTCGCGCAACCACGCCCTTGTTGCCGTGGCGCCCCGACATCTTGTCGCCGACGCTCAGCTTCTTCTTCGTGGCCAGGTAGACCTTCACCTGCTTGACCGGAGCCGAATCCGCGTCGCTCCCCGCCTCGAACCGCGCCATCTTCTCGTCCCGGTCGCGCTCGATGATCTCGAAACGACCCAGGTACTCGCCGATGATCCGCTGGATCTTCTGCTGGATCGGGCTCGGGTCGATCGCGATCACCTTGTAGTTCTCCGCCAGCTTGCGGAGCAGCATCTTCGTGATCTTCCGGTTCTGCGGGATGATGATCTCGCCCGTGTCGCAGCGCACCACGTCCAGCGGGATCTTCTCGCCCAGCAGCACGTTCGACAGCGACGTCGTGAGCTCCTCGACCAGCTTCTGGTGCTTGGCCTCGAACTCCGTCCGGATGTCCTTCTCCTGGCGCGCACGCTCCTTCTGGTTCGCCTTCTCCTGCTTCTTGTCCTGGTCGCGCGACGTCGTCTTGACGTCCATCACGATGCCGTAGATGCCCGACGGGACCGTCAGCGACGTGTCGCGGACTTCCGCCGCCTTCTCGCCGAAGATCGCGCGCAGCAGCTTCTCCTCCGGTGTCAGCTCGGTCTCGCTCTTCGGCGTGATCTTGCCCACCAGGATGTCGCCCGGCTTCACATCGGCGCCCACGCGGATGACGCCTTCCAGGTCGAGGTTCTTCAGCGCCGCCTCGCCCGCATTCGGGATGTCGCGGGTGATTTCCTCGGGCCCGAGCTTCGTGTCGCGCGCGATGCACTCGAACTCCTCGATGTGGATCGAGGTGAACGCATCCTCCGCCACCATCCGCTCGTTGATCAGGATCGCATCCTCGAAGTTGTAGCCGCACCACGGCATGAACGCCGCCAGCACGTTGCGGCCCAGGCTCAGCTCGCCGCCGCACGTCAGCGGGCCGTCGGCCAGCACGCTCCCCTTGCGCACCTTCTCGCCCAGCTTGACGATCGGGTGCTGGTTGATGCACGTCGACGCGTTCGAGCGCGTGAACTTCCGCAGCTCGTATTCCTGGTAGTCGGACGCCGGCGTCTTCTTCGTCGGCTTCTCCCCGTCCTTGCTGACGATGATCTTGCTCGCCGACACATACGCCACCTTGCCCGCCTCGCGCGCCACGACCATCACGCGGCTATCGCGGGCCACGCGGCCCTCGATGCCCGTCGCGACATAGGGCGCCTCGGTCCGCAGCAGCGGAACCGCCTGGCGCTGCATGTTCGCGCCCATCAGCGCACGGTTCGCGTCGTCGTGCTCCAGGAACGGGATCAGGCCCGCCGCCACCGAAACCACCTGCTTCGGCGAGACGTCCATGAACTGCACGCGCGCCGCCGGCGCCTTCGTGAACTCGCCGCGGAGGCGCACGTCCACCTCGTCCTCGACGAAGCGCCCGTCCTCCGTCAACGGCGCGTTCGCCTGCGCGATGACGTAGTTCTCCTCCTGGTCGGCCATCAGGTAGTCGACCACGTTCGTCACCTTCCCGTCGATGACCCGGCGGTACGGCGTCTCGATGAAGCCGAACTCGTTCACCCGCGCAAACATCGACAGCGACGAAATCAAGCCGATGTTCGGCCCTTCAGGCGTCTCGATCGGGCAGATGCGCCCGTAGTGCGAGGAATGCACGTCGCGCACCTCGAACCCCGCGCGCTCGCGGCTCAGGCCGCCGGGCCCCAGGGCGCTCAGGCGCCGCTTGTGCGTCAGCTCGGCCAACGGGTTCGTCTGGTCCATGAACTGGCTCAGCTGGCTGCGGCCGAAGAAGTCGCGCACCACCGCCGCCAACGCCTTCGGGTTGATCAGCTTCTGCGGCGTTAGCTGCTCCTGGCTGTTCGAGTCGTAGACCGTCATCCGTTCGCGCACCATGCGCTCCGTCCGGGCCAGGCCCGTCCGGCACTGGTTCTCGACCAGCTCGCCGACCGTGCGGATGCGCCGGCTCCCCAGGTGGTCGATGTCGTCCACCTGCCCCTCGCCGCGCTTCAGCCCGATCAGGTACCGGATGGCGTTCACAAAATCTTCCTTCATCAGGATGCGGCTCTCCACCGACATGTCCTGCCCCAGCTTCTGCTGGATCTTGTAGCGCCCCACGCGCCCCAGGTCGTAGCGGCGCGGATCGAAGAACAGGCGCTTGAGCATCGCTCGCGCGTTCGACGGCGTCGGCGGGTCGCCCGGGCGCAGCTTGCCGTAGATCTCCTGCGCCGCGTCCACCTCCGTCCGCGGACGGTCCTTCGCGATGGACTTCAGGATCAGCCCCTCGTCCCAGCTCGTGTCGACCACTTCGACTTCCTTGACGCCGGCCGCCAGCAGCTGCACAAGCAGGTCCTTCGTGACCGCCTCGAACCGCTTCGCGACGGTCGTCCCCGCATCCGGGTCGTGCACGTCCGCCTTGACCACCAGGTTCTCCTGGACGGACTTCAGGCTCGTCTTGATCGTCTTGAACGTATAGAACAGCCCGAGGATCTCCTCGTCCGTCCCGTACCCCAGCGCACGCAGGAACGTCGTCGCCAGGAACTTCCGGCGCCGCTTCTTGCGGTCCAGGTAGATGTTCAGCGTGTCCGTCGTGTCAAACGCCACCTCGACCCAGCTCCCGCGGTCCGGAATGATCCGGAACGAATGCAGCAGCGTGCCGTTCGCGTGGTAGGCCTGCTCGAAGCAGATGCCCGGGCTGCGGTGCAGCTGCGAGACGATCACGCGCTCCGCACCGTTGATGATGAACGTCCCCTGCTCCGTGATGAGCGGAATCTCGCCCATGTACACCTCTTCCTCGATCGGCGCCGCGTCCCCGCTCTTCAGCCGGAACTTCACGCGCAGCGAGGCCTGGTAGGACTCCCCTTCCGAAAGCGCCTTCTGCCACGACTCCTTCGGCGGAACCACTTCGTAGCCGACGAAATCCAGCACATGGCTCCCGTAATAGCTTTCAATCGGGAACACCTCGCGGAAAACCGCCTGCAAGCCGATGTCGTCGCGACGCTTCGCCGCCGGCGTATCCACCTGCAAGAAATCCCTGTACGACTTCGTCTGGATCTCGATCAGATCCGGCAAGTCGATGACATCCGTGAGTTTTCCGAAGTTCTTCCGTTCTACCTGCATACAGGTACTTCCTTTCGAAGGAGGGGGGGCCTAGGACACAAAAAGACGGGCGCACCCCGGGCGCATTCGGAGCGCCCAGGGTGGCCTTTTACACGCAGTAGAAAGGACTACTTGATGGTGACAGTCGCACCAGCGCCTTCCAGCTGCTTCTTGATCTTCTCGGCTTCGTCCTTGGCGACGTTTTCCTTGACCGGCTTCGGGGCGCCGTCCACCAGGTCCTTGGCTTCCTTCAGGCCAAGGCCCGTGATCGCGCGGACTTCCTTGATGACGGCGATCTTCTGCGCGCCGGCGGAGGTCAGTTCGACCGTGAACTCGGTCTTCTCTTCGGCCGGGGCCGCGGCGGCGGCGCCGGCAGGGGCGGCGGCGACGGCCACCGGGGCGGCGGCGCTGACGCCAAGACGCTCTTCCAGGGCCTTCACGAGGGTGGAAAGCTCCAGGACGGAAATCGTCTCGATCCAGTCCACGAACTCAGCCATTTTGCCTTCGAGCTTGATATCTTCACTCATGGGTTGCTTACTCCTAATTAGGGATGTGTCGTTGCTTTTTAAATGTTGGGGTTGATCCGGAGGGCCGCCCTACGCGGCCTGCTCCTTCTTCTCCTTGGCCGCGTTGAGGACGTAGACCAGGGAGGAAATCTTCTGCGTGAACACGCCGACCAGGTTGGACATCGGCGCCGCCAAGGTGCCGACGAACATGCCCTGCATGACCTTCTTGGAGGGCATGCTGGCCAGCTGGTCGACTTCCGCCGCGGAAAGCACGCGGCCTTCCATCCAGCCGGACTTCACGACCGGCAGCTTCTCCGCCGTCGCGAACGTCTTCAGGGCCTTCGCCGCCTCGGCCACGTCGCCGGAACCGAAGATCATGGCCGTAGGGCCCTTCAGCTCCGCCGCCGCATCCGCCACCGGCAGCTCCTTGACCGCCACGCGGAACAGGCGGTTCGGAACCACCTGGAAGCGCGCCCCGCAGGCCCGCAGGCTCTTGCGCAGCGCCGAGGTCTTCACCATGTCCATCTTCGTGTAGTCCGTGAAGATGGCAAAGGTCACGTCGGCCATCTGGTCGGCGATCTCCTTCGCAATGGAAAGTTTTTCGGGTCTCATGGGATGTCTCTCCTTACGTTCGTTACGCGATCTCGCGCGGATCCAGGCGCAGGCCGGGGCCCATCGTCGAGGTGACCGTGGCGCGCTTGATGAAAAGCCCCTTCGCCGCCGCAGGACGGGCGCCGTTCAGCGCGTCGATGACCGCCTTCGCGTTACCGCAAAGGCTCGCGACGTCGAACGACATCTTGCCGAAGGGAACCATCACGTTGCCATGGCGGTCCATGCGGAACTCCACGCGGCCAGCCTTGCAGGCCTTGACCGCCGACGCCGTGTCGTCGCTCACCGTGCCGGTCTTCGGGTTCGGCATCAGGCCGCGGGGACCGAGGACCTTGCCGAGCTTGCGGACTTCCTTCATCGCGTCCGGCGTCGCCACCGCGACGTCGAACCCCGTGAACCCGCCCTTGACCTTCTCGAGCATGTCCTCGTAGCCGACGTATTCGGCACCCGCCTCGCGAGCCGCATCGGCCGCGGGACCGGACGCAAACACCAGCACCGTCACCTTCTTGCCCGTGCCAAACGGCAGCACAACCGTGCCGCGGACGGCCTGGTCGGACTTCGTCGGGTCCACGCCCAGGCGGAACGCGATTTCCGCCGTGGAGTCGAACTTCGTCGTCTGGTTGTCCTTCAGGAACTGGACGGCCCCCTGCAGCGTGTACAGGGTCTCGTCATCGACCTTGGCGGCGACCGCCTTGTATTTTTTTCCACGAAATGCCATGGTCCTACTCCACTTCGATGCCCATGCTGCGAGCCGTGCCGGCCACCATGCGGATGGCGTGGTCCACGTCGTTAGCGTTCAAATCCTCGACCTTGAGCTTCGCAATCTCGATCAGCTGGTCCTTCGAGACCTTGCCGACCTTGTCGCGGTTCGGGACGCCCGAGCCCTTCGCGACGCCGGCGGCCTTCTTCAGGAGGGACGCGGCCGGCGGGCTCTTCGTGATGAAGGTGAAGCTCTTGTCCTGGTAGACGGTGATGACCACCGGGATGATCATGCCCGCCTGCTTTTGCGTCTTCGCGTTGAATTCCTTGCAAAACGCCATGATGTTGACGCCTTGCTGACCCAGCGCAGGACCGACCGGGGGGGCGGGGTTCGCCTGTCCGGCGGGAATCTGCAGCCTTACGATGCCTGTTACTTTCTTTGCCATAGATCCACCTGGGGCCTATTCGCCCCGTTCAACTTGCCAGTATTCCAAATCCACATTGAGCGACTGCCCGAAGATCGACACCGAGACCGACACCAGCCCCCTGTGCTCGTCCACGGCTTCGACAATCCCCACCTGCCCCAGGAAGGGACCGTCCGTGATCCGCACCTTCTCGCCCGGGTCGAACACGACCTTCGGCTTCACCTGATCGCGCAACTCGTCGTTCTGAAGCTTCATCTGCTCCACCTCGGCGTCCGTCAGCGCGACGGGATGGTCCCCGCCGACAAACCCGATCAAGCCAGGCGTCGCCTTGATGAAATTCCACGGCTTCTCGTCCAGCGTGTGGCCGTCCTCCTGGTACACGCACATCTCGATGAGGATGTACCCGGGGAAGAGCCGACGCGTCATCGTCTTCTTCTTGCCGTCCTTGACCTCGACAACCTTCTCCGTCGGAATGATGATGTCCCCGACATAGTCGGTCATCTCATCCGGCTCGACGCGCCTCTTCAGGTTCTCATAGGCCTTGTTCTCCTGCCCCGAAAGGGCATGGAGCACGTACCACTTCTTGTTCTTGGGCATGTTTGCGTCCATGGATGCGTTCCCGCCTTCCCTTACGCGCGGAAGATGAGCCGGACGGCCCACCGCAGCACGATGTCGCAGACGGCAATGAAGCCGCCCAGCAGGACAACGGACAGGATGACGACGACGGTGGAGTCGAACAGTTCCTGGTGGTTGGGCCAGGCGCACTTCTTCAGTTCCGCGACCGTTTCGCCGCAGAAGGAGCGGATGCCGCTGAAAAAGCTAGCGATTTTGCTCATGTTGGACCTTCGTTTTCGAGGGGTTCTGAAAAAAGTGCGCGAGAAGGAACTGGCAGGCCGGGAGGGATTCGAACCCCCAACAACCGGTTTTGGAGACCGGTGCTCTGCCAATTGAACTACCGGCCTGCCGAGACTCTTGACGCTTTACGGCGCAAGCCGGCTACTTCACCTCGCGGTGCAGCGTGTGCTTGCGTTCGGCCGGACAATACTTCTTGAGCTCAAGACGCTCGGTCTTGGTCTTCTTGTTCCGGCTGTTGATGTAGTTGCGACGCTTGCATTCCGTGCAAGCCAGCGTAATCGTTTCCCTAGGCATGGATAGGACTCCCGTGTGCGAAGCAGTGTGCGAACCGGAGGCGGGCTCCCGCGCCGGCGGCGCGGGAGCCGTTCCTCGATGCTACTCCACGATCTCGGACACCACGCCGGCGCCGACCGTGCGGCCGCCTTCGCGGATGGCGAAGTTCATGCCCTGTTCCATCGCGATCGGGGCGAGCAGCGCCACGTCCATGGCGATGTTGTCGCCAGGCATGACCATCTCGACGCCTTCCGGCAGGGTCACGTCGCCGGTCACATCCGTCGTGCGGAAGTAGAACTGCGGACGATAGCCCTTGAAGAACGGAGTGTGACGGCCGCCTTCTTCCTTCGTCAGGACGTACACGTTCGCCTTGAACTTCTTGTGCGGGGTGATCGAACCGGGCTTGGCCAGGACCTGGCCGCGCTCGACATCTTCCTTCTTCGTGCCGCGCAGCAGGCAGCCGATGTTGTCGCCGGCCTGGCCCTGGTCCAGCAGCTTGCGGAACATCTCGACGCCCGTCACGGTCGTCTTCTGCGTCTCGCGCAGGCCGATGATCTCGACTTCGTCGCCGACCTTGATCACGCCACGCTCGACACGGCCCGTCACCACGGTGCCGCGGCCTTCGATGGAGAAGACGTCTTCGATCGGCATCAGGAAGGGCTTGTCCAGCGGACGGACCGGTTCCGGAATGAAGCTGTCGATGGCATCCATGAGCTCCTGGATCGGCTTCGCCGCGTCGCTGTTCGGGTCATCGGTGTTGATGGCCGCCAGGGCGCTGCCGCGGATGATCGGGGTGTCGTCGCCGGGGAAGTCGTACTTGCTGAGCAGCTCGCGGATTTCCATCTCGACGAGGTCCAGCAACTCGGGATCGTCCACCGTGTCGACCTTGTTCAGGAAGACGACGATACGCGGAACGCCGACCTGCTTGGCCAGGAGGACGTGCTCCTTCGTCTGGGGCATCGGGCCGTCGGAGGCGGAGACCACGAGGATCGCGCCATCCATCTGGGCGGCGCCGGTGATCATGTTCTTGACGTAGTCGGCGTGTCCGGGGCAGTCGACGTGCGCATAGTGGCGGTTCGCCGTCTGGTACTCGACGTGGGAGGTCGCGATCGTCAAGATCTTCGTCTTGTCGCGGCGGCCCTGGCTCTCGGAAGCCTTGGCGACTTCGTCATAGGAAATGTAGTTGGCCAAGCCCTTGAGGGACTGGATGTGCGTGATGGCCGCGGTCAGGGTGGTCTTGCCGTGGTCGACGTGACCGATCGTACCGACGTTCACGTGGGGCTTCGAGCGTTCGAATGTTTCTTTAGCCATGGAATGTTCCTTGGGTTGGTAGTGTCTTTCTAAATGATGGATGGAGCCTGCGAGCGGGATTGAACCGCTGACCTCGTCCTTACCAAGGACGTGCTCTACCGACTGAGCTACACAGGCACCATGTCCGGACCTCCCCGGTCCCGACCGCCACGACAGCCTCGTTGCAGACGAATGCGGGACATACACTTCCTCCGTCCTTAGGATTCCCGAAGAGGCACGGAGAACGCTAAATCTCGCATCAATCGCTATGAATCTGTCGTTGTGGTCGTTTACCGACGAGCCGCAACACGGCGCGAATCATACGCATCGCCCCGCAGATGTCAACCCCCAAAGCACTTTTTTTCTTTTTTTTTGCAAATCCGCCGCCAAGCGCCCCGTCCGGGGGGCGTTTTTACGCTCTTCCCGGCCCCTGCGGGAATCGCCCGTACGGCCAAAAAAAGGCGAGGCGTCGGCCGCCTCGCCCGTTTTTCGCGCCTGGGCGCGAATTCTTCCGCCCGCCTACGCCTTCTTGGCGGCGGCCTCGCGGCGGTCGAGCACGCGGCGCAGCGCCGCCCAGATCTTTTCGTAGCCGGTGCAGCGGCAAAGGTTGCCGTCCATGTATTCCTTGACGATTTCGTCGTCGTAGTGCGACTCCGCCTCCATCAGGGCCTGGGCGCTCATGATCATGCCGGGGATGCAGTAGCCGCACTGCACCGCGCCGCCGTCCATCAGCTCCTGCTGGAACTCCGAAGGCTTCTCGAAGGTGCCCATGCTCTCGATCGTCCGGATCTCGCGCCCCTCGGCCTGCATCGCATAGAGCAGGCAGGCATAGACCGCGCGGCCGTCCATCAGCACCGTGCAGGCACCGCAGGTCCCCTGCCCGCAGCCGAACTTCGTGCCCCGGTAGCCGTTGCGGCGCAGCAAATCCAGCAGCTTCTCGTCCGGTCGCGTCGCAAAGGTGTGCTTCTCGCCGTTCAGCGTAAACGTCACCCGCCCCTGCATCTCCAATTCGGCATCCTTCATCTTATTCCGCCCTTTCCCGAGCAAACTTCGCCGCGCGTTCCACCGCATCGCGGGCCGTGACGCCCGCCAGGTGCTTCACATAGTCCGAGCTCATCCCCTCCATGCCGCGCCAGGCCGCCGCGCCTTCCGCCGCCGCGGCAACGTCCGCCAGCAGCGACTCGTCCACGCGACGCCCCGCCAGCACCTTCTCGACTTCCGGCAGGCGCTGCGGGAACGGGACCGCCGCCCCGGCCGCCAGGCGGCCTGAGCGGACGACATCGCCATCCAGCTCCAGGCAGGTCGCGACCGTCGCCATGCTGAACGCCGCCGACGTACGGACCACCTTGACCGACCCGAACCCGTGATGGGCCTGCAGCGCCGGCACCTTCACCGCGACCAGCAGGTCGTTCGAGGCCGCGAAGCGCTTCGCCGGCTGCTCCTTGAAGAACTCGTCGGCGTCGATTTCCTTCTCCGCGCCGTCGTAGACGACGATTTTCGCGCCCATCGCCAGCAGCACGACCGGGAGGTCTGCCCACGGGAATACGCGAGCGATGTTGCCGCCGATCGTCGAGATGTTGCGGATCTGGTGCGTCGCCATGTGGCGGCAAATCTCGTGCAAGGCCCAGCGGGGGGCGCGATAGCGCTGGATGTCCGCGATCGGCGTCGTCGCGCCGATGCGATACCACCCGTCTTCCTCCCGGATGTACGACAGGCCCAGGCGCGTGATATCCACCGCCGTCACGGGCGTATCGCTCTGCATGAAGTGCAACGCCGTCCCGCCCGCCAGCACCATACCGTCCTTGCCCAGCTGCTGCAAGGCCTTCCGCGCCTCCGCCAAATCGGCCGGGCGTACAAATTCACATAGCTTCATGCGTCATGATCCTCCGCGTTCGCCTCGCGAACGTCCCTTCATCCTATCCCATCCCCGCCCCGTCCCGCAATCCCATTTTCCGCCGAAATGCACGATTTCTGCTTCCCGGTCCCCGCCTCCCCCAAAAAACGCACGCCACGCCTCCCCGCGGCCCGCGAAAACACGCGCCCATTGTGTGCCCGTCGAGCGCAAGGCTCAAGCCGCAGACGCAGGGCGACCGCAAAACGGGGACTTCCCCCATTGGGAAGAATCGCGCGGGACAACGCGACGAAAATCGGCTCCGAAACACGTTTCCATTCAATGGAAACCTGTTTCCGAGCCGCCGTCCCCCCGTCCTCTCCCGCGAGGCCATCGCGCCGCCGCATGGCCGCCCGGAATCGCCCGGCCGGCCCCCCGCTTGCAAGCCCCCCCATCGCTCTTCCGCCTGCCAGCCAACCACGCATCAACCCTCTACGCGCCAAAACCGGCCCCCTGTAGCCCCTCTGCCCGGCAAAAAGCAGGCCCCTTTCCGTTGTGAGATTTCGGTGAAACATTCTGGTTTTTGAAGATTTTCGGGGACCTCCCATGTCCCGCGGCACGCCCCTCGATGCGGCCGCACGGCCGCACGGGGACGTTCCAGGGCGGAGAAAAGGAAAGGCGGACGCCCTTTCGGGAGTCCGCCCAGGTTCATCGGCGATGCGTTTCGGCGTTACAAACGGTTTCCGATATTCGAGAAGCCCGCCGGTGCCGTCTCCCAGGGTTGCGCGGCGTTCCAGGGCAGATCGGACTCGGCGCCGGGATCGACGCAGGCCGGCAGCAGGGCCAGGAGGAGCAAGCCGAGGAGGAACGCAAAAGCCAGGCCCCGGCGGGGGGCCTGGCTTGCGGCTGGGGAGCGCTTCGTCATCGGGCTAGGGCCACAGCGACGTGGGGGCGCCGTAGAAGTTGAGTTCCAGGACCTGCGCCACGATCACCGCCACGAACATCAGCAGCGAGATGATCGACAGGATCGAAGCCACCTTAGAAGAGAACATCGTCGCCCTCCTTGATGGAGGAGAAGTCCGTGCCGGCCACGAATTCGACGATGGAGACGTCGTCGCGGACGGCCACGATGCGGACCTTGCCCATGTAGGCGTCGCCGCGGTGGACCATCAGCTCGGCGCCGAGGACGGCCGACTGGTTGGAGCCGAGGTCGATGATGGCGTACTGCCATTCCTTGTTCAGGGCCACGATCGTGCCCTGCGTTCCGGGCGGCAGCGACTTGGAGGTGTCGAGCGCGGAGGAGCACTTCTCCAGCTGGCTCTCGAGCATCGCCTTGTCGTCTTCCAGCGAAGCCTTGTCGGCCTGTAGCTGGGCGATTTCGTCTTCCTTGTCGGCGATCTGCGCCTCAAGGCCGGCCTTCTCCTCGTTCAGGACATCGATCTGGCCGTTCAGTTCGCTGATCTCGCGCGTCTTTTCGGCGATGACACCGTTCAGGTTTTCGATCTCTTCGCGAGCGTTCGCCAGCTCCTGCTTGGTCATGTCAAGCTCGCGGCGGGTATTGGCCAGGTCTTCCTTCGTCTGGTCGAGCTCGTTCTTCGTGTCCTGCCAGCAGGCGAGGACACGGTCGGCCAGGCCGTTCACGCGGTTGCACTGCGTATCCACCGCACCGATGTTCGCCTTGTCGGCGACCGCCATCGCGGCCTTGGAGAACTTGAATCCATCCCGGTCCTCGTCAGGCAGCAGCGGGGCGTTCTTCAGGGTGGAGGCGATCTTTTCGACGCCGTCCTGCAGATGCAGCGTGCGCTCCTTGATGAGCTCGCGCTTCGGGAACAGGACCGCGAACTGGATGACTGCGGCGGCGATGGCGGCCAACAGGACCAAGACGACAAGGGGCTTGAGTAATTTTGCCATTGTTTCCTCCAAAAAGGTACGGGCGAATTGTGGACTCCCCCCCCCGCCTTGTCAACCGCAAATCCAGCCTTGCGCGAACAAAGACGAGGTAAAGCGCTTCATCGGCGTCCCATCATCTCGCGCATCATGCCCAGGCGCCCCAGTTTTTTCATTCGCTTGGCCATTTGCTGCATCTGCTTGAACTGGCGCAGGAGGTCGTTGACGTCGCTGACCTGCGTGCCGCTGCCGGCCGCGATCCGCTTTTTCCGGCGCGCCTCCAGGAGGCCGGGATGGCGGCGTTCCTTCGGGGTCATGCTCAGGATGATGGCCTCTGTCTTCTTCATGCGGTCGCCGCCTTCGCGCTCGGCCTTGTCGCGCATTTCGGCGGGGATGGAGCCCAGGCCGGGGACCATTTCCAGGAGCTTCCCGAGCGATCCGAGCTTTTTGACCTGGCGGAGCTGGGCCAGCAAATCCTCGAGATTCATGCCCTCCTTGCGGCGGAGGGACTCCTCCATCCGCCTGGCCTCGTCCAGGTCGACCGACTGCTGGACCTTTTCGACAAGGCTCACGACGTCGCCCATGCCCAGGATGCGGCCGGCCATGCGGTCCGGGTGGAAGGCCTCCAGGTCGCCCGGCCCCTCGCCGACGCCTACGCGCAGGACGGGGCAACCCGTCACCGACACGACCGACAGGGCCGCGCCGCCGCGGGCGTCGCCATCCAGCTTGGTCAGGACCAGGCCCGTCAGGCCGAGCGCCTCGTGGAAGGTCTTGGCCACGTTGACCGACTCCTGGCCGATGGCGGCATCCAGCACCAGCACCACGTTGCGCGGGTCGACGGCGGCGCGGAGCTCCTTCAGTTCCGCGACCAGCTCCTCGTCCATCTGGAAGCGGCCGCCCGTGTCGTAGAGAATGACATCCGCCATATTTTGTCGGGCCGTTTGCAAGGCGCGCCGCCCGACGCTCGCCACCCCTTCGCCGGGTTCCGGACGCACGCACGTCGCCCCGCAGCCCGCCGCCAGC
This sequence comes from Kiritimatiellia bacterium, assembly GCA_045627965.1. GTDB lineage: Bacteria > Verrucomicrobiota > Kiritimatiellia > CAIQIC01 > Lenti-01 > RGIG3636. Next base: position 17,941 of record JAZQOP010000009.1, read on the forward strand.
ACCGCCAGCTGCTCCACCGCCGCCGGGCGCCGGATGTCGCAGGCCGCCACGACGACCTTCTTGCCTTCCGCGACCCAGGCGCGGGCCAGCTTGCCCGTCGTCGTCGTCTTGCCCGAGCCGTGCAAGCCGATCATCATCACGCCCGCCGGGCGCGCCGAGAGGTCGAAATCCTTCCGTTCCGCCCCGAGCAGCGCGACCAGCTCGTCGTGGACCGCCTTGATGAAGACCTGTCCAGGCGACACGCCGGCGACGACCTCCGCCCCGAGGCACTTCGCCTTGACGCCTTCCACGAACGACTTGGCCGTGCCGTAGTGCACGTCCGCCTCGAGCAGCGCCATGCGGACCTCGCGCAAAGCGTCCTGGATGTTGCTTTCCGAAATGCTGGACAGCCCCCGCATGTTCCGCACCAGGTTCTGCAGCCGTTCTGTCAATCGATCAAACATCTTCTCATCCTCCGCGCCCCTGCGGCCAACGCCCCGGGCGCCCGTGCATCCTACCCTGCTCCGCGCGCCGATTCATCCAAAAACTCGCCTCCCGGTCGAAAAATCGCGCATCGGCTCATGTCCGGTACTCCGCCGGAGGCTCGGCGGCCAGGCAGGTCAAGTCCAGATCGTCCGGCGCCGGGCGGACGACCAGGCGCAAGAGCTCATCCAGCGTTTCCGCGGCCCGGGCGGGGGCCAGCTCGCATTCCCAGACGACGAGAAGTCGCATGCCCATCGCGCGGATCTTGACCTCGTTCAGGCGGTCGCGGGCCACATTGCGGGCAAACTTCTTTTGCCAGAACGCGCGATGGCTCTTGGGCATCGTGGCCACCTTGCAGCCCGGATGGCGGTGCCAGAAGCACCCACGGACCTCCACGGCCACCTTGTACTTCGGGATGACGACGTCCGGGCGGCCCGGATAGCGCCGGTCGTGCAAGCGGTAGCGCAGGCCGTGCGCAAACAGGTAGCGGCGCACCAGCCATTCCGGCGCCGTATCCTGCCCGTGGATCTTCGCCATCAGGCGGCTGCGTTCCTCTGGGGCCAGGAAATCCATCGCTCCCTACAGGTCGAAAAACGCCGTCCGAAGCGCCCGTGCAACCCGGTTCGTCGGACGGACCAGGCGATACAGGCCCTTGGGCTCCTTCCGGACATGGCCCAAATCCGCCAAAAGCGCCAAATGCCGATACAGCGCAATCTCGCTGATGCCCGTCCGCCGCTGAAGGTCCTGGAGCGGCCGAGGCCCTTCCGCGAGAACCTTCATGATTTTCAGACGGCGCGCATGGCGAAACGCCTTCACCTGGTGCCGCATCTGGTCTTTCGACACCTGCTTGAGCTCCAGCATCTTCTTCAGCGCGAGCAACAAATCGACTGCGGCCCGAACGGACTTGTTCGGAACCGGCACATAACGGACGTGACGCCCGAACGGCTCGCCCGTCAGCAATCCGCGACTTTGCAGCGCCCGCAACGCCCGCGAGGCCTCATCCACGCGAATTTTCACGATTTCGGCCACACAGGACACATCCAGCCCCGGCGTTTGCAGAATGGCGCGCAGGCATTGGAGCCGCTTCCCGCCCTCCAACACGCGGCACGTCCGCCAAAACGTCGGCGCCAACGCCAAATCCTCTACCCATGTTTCCATCCTGACACCTCTTTCGCGCAGGGCAGGGTTTTTCCGCCCGTAGACACGCCGAATATCAAAATTTCCCTTATTTTGTCAAGAAATTTGCCAAAAAATTATCACATTTGTACAAAGGTGATAAAATGGGAGATGGAAATGATGGAATTTGCCAATAATTTTGACATTTTTATCCATTTTGAGCGTGTCCATAACCGCAAAATCGGCGTCCAGGCTTCTTGGCTGCTGGAAACGTGAGCGTGAAATGCGCCGTGCGGCCGCTAGGGCTCCCTCATGGGAAGCAAATTCGGATGGCATTTCAACCGCTTCGGGCGGTCAGAATTCCGCGTCGGGCTTTCGCGGCAGGGTCCGTGTGAGAGCTCCGATGCTTTCTTTTTCTGGCTCTTCGAGGAATATAGTGGCCCGTTGGAATCGGACGGGAGGATGGCAACCTCCTTGCAATGCCTCGGACAAACGCCTCTCGCGAAGCCCGAGGACGGATTTTCGATGGAATTTTTGTGGAATGGGGGCATTCGGCAAGGCCCGCTCTCCGAACGGGCCGCCTTCGACCCTGATTGCGGCCACGCGAAACCGTCAAATTCTCGCCCAAAGGCCGCCATTCGCTTTCCATGCGGCTTTTCTGCCCGTCGCGGGCCGCTCGGAGATCGGCCCCTGCCGGATTCGCCTTTTCGGGGGG
>JAZQOP010000010.1:0-2615 GCA_045627965.1 Kiritimatiellia bacterium
AGCGCGAAGGGCGGAAAAACGGGGCGCGGCGGGGGGGCGGGCGGAGAAAATCGGGGCGGGCGGCTTTTCGGGATTGACCCGGGGGGGGGGCTTTTCTAGAATGGCCGCGTTCCAACGATAGCAGAAGAGTGCCCCAAAGGAGTTTGAAGATGAAAGTTTCCGTGATTGCCGGATTGATCGTGGCCGTCCATGTCCTGGTGGCCGTCGTGGTGGTGACGCCGGGCTGCATGGCGCAGCGCGGCGGCAACGAGCCGGGCCTGGCGAGCGAAGTCCTGCCGCCGGACATCCCCGTGATGCCGCCGACGATCGAGACCGAGCCCGTGGTGGCCGATCCCGTCGTCGTTCCGCCGGTCGTCGAGCCGGTCGACGTCCCCGCGCCCGCTCCGGCCGTGGACAACGTCTACGTCATCCAGAACGGCGATTCGCTGTCGAAGATCGCGGCGCGCCACGGCGTCAAGACCGCCGAGCTGGCCGAGCTGAACAACATCGCCGATGCGAACAAGATCCGCGTCGGCCAGAAGATCGTGCTGCCGGCCTACGCCAAGGCCTCGACCTCGGCCCCGAAGGCCCCCGCCGCCGAGAAGCCCGCCGCCCCCGCCAAGGTCGAAGTCGCCGCCGACGGCATCTACGTCGTCAAGAACGGCGACGCCCTCTCGAAGATCGCGAAGGCGCACGGCGTCAAGCAGTCCGAGATCATGGCGCTCAACGGCATCAAGGATGCAAACAAGATCCGCATCGGCCAGAAGCTGAAGATGCCGGTCGCCGGTGCTCCGGCCGCCGCCGCCCCCGAAGCGGCGAAGCCTGCCGAGAAGGCCGCCGCTGAGGCGCCCGTCGTCGAGGTCCCCGCCGCCGAGGCGCCTGCCGTCTCCCCGATGCCGGCCGCCGCCGAGATCCCCTCCGTCGAGATTCTCGCCGCCGACGCGTCCGCCGACCTCCTGGCCTACACGGTGAACGAGGGCGACACGGTCGAGTCCATCGGCCACCTCTTCGGCGTCCCCTCCGACGTCATCCGCAGCCTGAACAGCCTGGACGCCGGCGCCCAGGTGCAGGCCGGCCAGACGATCCGGATTCCGCCGTATCCCTAGGCCCGGAAGACGGTCCGCGAAAGCCCGGGCTTTCCCGCCCGGGCTTTTTTTCGACCCGTCGAGCACTTCGCCGCCCGCCCTGCCGCCGCCCCATGGTCCGCCCCGCCGCCAACCTCTCCGCCCGCCTGATCGTGACGGTGATGCTGCTGTCGCTCTTCGGCCTGGTGATGCTGTTCTCGATCTCGGGGCCGCGCGGCGAAGTGCAATATGGCAATCCCTACTTCTTTGTCACCCGGCAGGGGCTCTTCCTGCTGCTGGGGATCGGGGGGATGGTCGTGGCGGCCAGGACGGACTACCGGAAATGGTTCCGCTTCGTCTGGCCGCTCTTCGGGGTGACGGCGCTGCTGCTGTTGCTGGTCTACATCAAGCCGATCGGCCAGGAAATCAACGGTTCGTCGCGGTGGATCCGCTTCCCGGGGATTCCGGTCCAGCTGCAGCCCTCGGAAATCGCGAAGCTGTCCGTCCTCCTCTTCCTTGCGCATTGGCACGGGACGAAATACCCGAAATGGCCGGGGATGGTCAAGGGGTTCATCGTGCCGCTCGCCATCATCGGCGTGCTGCTGGCGCTGATCCTGTGCGAGGTGGACTTCGGGGCGACGGCGCTGATTGCCGCGACCGCCCTGGCGATCTTCCTGGCCGCGGGGATGGCCTGGTGGCTCGTCGTGGGGGCTGGCGTCTTCGGGCTGTCCGGACTGGGGATCATGGCGGCGATGCACCCGGAGCGCATGGCGCGCATGGTGGCGTTCCTGAGCCCCGAGGAGCACGCCGCCGACAAGGCCTACCAGCTGATCAACGCCCTCTACGGCTTCGTCGCCGGCGGCCTCACGGGCCTCGGCCTGGGGCACGGCCTCCAGAAGCTCCGCTACCTGCCCGAGGCGCACACCGACTTCATCTTCGCGTGCATCGGCGAGGAGCTGGGCCTTGGCGTCACCCTGGGCATCATCGTCGTCTTCTGCTTCTTCCTCCTGACGGGCCTGCGCATTGCCGCGCGCTCGAAGGAACGGCGCGGGCAGCTCCTGGCCTTTGGCATCACCGTCCTGGTCTCCCTCCAGGCCATCATCAACATCTGCGTCGTGACCGGATGCTGCCCGACCAAGGGGCTCCCGCTCCCGTTCATTTCCTACGGCGGGTCGGGGCTGCTCGTTTTGCTTTTCCTGACCGGCATCCTCGTGAACATCGCCAACCATCCCGACCCCTCCAAGGAGGACGAGGAATAGCGCTGGAATGGGCGAGGAATGGGCTGAGAATGGGGGCTAGTGGCTAGTGGTTAGTGATTAGTGGCTAGTGGTTAGTGGGCGGGCTGAAGCCCGCCAGGGCGATGATGGGACGAGCATTCGGCGTTCATGCGAGGGGACGCATGGACGCCGAAGCATGTCGAATGGCGACCTTGGGGGGGCACCATTCGGCGTCCCTGCGTGGCCGCATTTTTTTGCCGAATGCGGCCCGCTCGGAGAGCGGGCCCTACCGAATAGGGCCAAGATGGGGATGTGGATTCGACGGGTTTGCGAATCCGCATGGGGGGCGAATGGA
>JAZQOP010000011.1:0-6981 GCA_045627965.1 Kiritimatiellia bacterium
GGCTTGCGTTTTGGGGCGGGGTGTGGTTGACTTGGCGGGGTGCGCCCGGGGCCGGAAGCCGCGGGCGGAAAGAACAGAGGAGATGGAATCATGGCTTCGAAAACGTTCGATACCCTTCGGCGGTCGTATGCCGAGCGCAAGGCGGCGGCCGACGCGCTGGCGACGGGCAAGTTCATCGGCAAGGAGGACGCGCTGGCGCTCCTGAAGGCGGTGCTGCGCAGCGGCGACCGCGTCTGCATCGAGGGCGACAACCAGAAGCAGGCGGACTTTTTTGCGCGGAAGATGCTGGAGCTGGATCCGGCCGAGGTGCACGACCTGCACATGGTGCAGTCGACGCTGTGCCTGCCGGAGCACCTGGAGCTGTTCCGCAAGGGGATCGCCAAGAAGCTCGATTTTGCGTATTCGGGGCCGCAGTCGAAGCCGCTCTACCAGGTGGCGGTGGTGGAGAAGGCGGCGCAGATCGGGGCGATCCATACGTATCTGGAGCTGTTCGGGCGCTATTTCGTCGACCTGTTCCCGCATGTGTCGATCCTGGTGGCGGAGGCGTGCGACGGCGAGGGGAACATCTACACGGGGGACAACACGGAGGATTCGCCGATCATCGCCGAGGCGACGCATTTCAAGTCGGGCGTGGTCGTGGTGCAGTGCCGCGAGAAGTGGGACGCGCTGCCGCGGGTGGACATCCCGGGGTCGTGGGTGGACTACATCGTGGTGACGGAGGAGCCGTATCATCTGCAACCGCTGTTTACGCGGTCGCCGGCGAAGATCACGGACCAGCAGGTGCTGATGGCGATGATGGTGCTGAAGGGGATTTATGCGCCCTACGGGGTGGCGTCGATCAACCACGGCCTGGGCTACCCGACGGCGGCGATCGAGCTGCTGCTGCCGGTCGTCGGCGACGAGCTGGGGCTGCGGGGGCGCGTGGGGACGCACTGGGTGCTGAATCCGCATCCGACGCTGATCCCGGCGATCGAGGCGGGCTTTGTCGAGCACATCTACTCGTTCGGCGGGGAGCCGGGGATGGACCGGTATGTGGCGGCGCGGCCGGACATTTTTGCGATCGGGCCCGACGGGGCGATGCGGTCGAACCGTGCGATGGCGCACGTGGCGGGGCTGTATTCGATCGATGTGTTCACGGGGGCGACGCTGCAGATCGACAAGTACGGGAATTCGTCGACGGCGATCCGCGGGATGATCGCGGGCTTCGGCGGGGCGCCGAACCTGGGCGGGACGCCTCCGGGACGGCGGCACGAGTCGCCGGCGACGGCGGCGGCGGGCGGGATGTCCGAAGGGGTGTTCCGCGGCCGCAAGCTGGTGGTGCAGCTGACGCCGACGCGCGCGACGAAGAAGAACATCCCGGTGTTCGTCGACGATCTGGATGCGCAGCAGCTCCATCGCGACGGGGTGTTCGCCTATCCGCCAGTGATGATCGCCGGGGACCAGGTGACGCATATCGTGACGGAGCTGGGCATCGCCTATCTCGACAAGTGCCCCGACCTGGCGACGCGGATGAAGGCGATCGCGGCGGTGGCGGGCGACACGCCCGTCGGCGCGACGGCGAATCCGGCGGACCTGCCCGGCCTGCGGGCGGCCGGCATCGTCAAGACGATCGAGGACCTGGGGATCGACCCGGCCCGCTACACGACGGCCATCCTGCCGGCGCATTCGCTGGAGGATCTCGTGTCGATTTCCGGCGGGCTCTACCACATCCCGGACGGGTTCGCCGGCTGATCGGCGCGGCGGCGACGGCGGAGCGGATGACGCTCCGCCGTTTTTTGCGTCCGCAACGGGGGAGGGCGGCAAAGGCGGAAATTTGCAAAAGCCCCAATGTTTGACCGAAAAATCACGAGATGACATGGGGGGACGCGTGGGGGGGCGCCGGGCGATTTCCGGCGGAGGGGGGGGAAGGGGCGCGGCGGACGAAAAAACGTCGGCCGCAGTGCATTCCATCTTGCCTTTTGGCGGAGAAAATGGCAATGTTCACGGACCATTCAGTTGGAAAGGATCGACCCCATGGAAGAGAAGAATTTGCCCGAAGGGCAGCCCCAGGCCCCGGCGAAAGCGCCCGTGAACGAAGACGTGAAGGATTTCATGGCCCTGGTGCAGGGCTATGGCAAGCCGGCGGCCATTGCCGTCATTTTGGCGGCGCTGGCGTTTTTCGTCGTGCAGACGATCAAGGGGCGGAACGAGCGGCAGGTCGAGGCCGACAGCGCGGCGCTGTTCCAGGCGCAGGCGCCGGAGGAGCTGCTGCAGATCGCCCAGCAGGCGCAGGGGGCGACCGCGCCGGTCGCGCTGTCGATGGCGGCATCGCAGCTGCTGGCGCAGGAGCGCTTCGACGAGGCGCAGGCCGCATTCCAGGAGTTTTTGACGCGCTTCCCGGAGCATGAGTTCGCGCCCCAGGCGGCTTTTGGCGCGGCGACGTGCATGGAAGGGCTGGGCGACTATGCGGCGGCGGCGGAGGCCTACGGGACGTGGCTGGAGGCGAACGGGGGGACGCAGAGCGCCGTCCAGGCCGTCCTGGCGCAGGCCCGGTGCCTTTCGCAGGTGGGCCGCTTCGACGAGGCGCGCGTGGCGCTGGAGAACTTCCAGGCGGCCAACGACGACCCGCAGGCCGGTCGCCTGTTGACGCAGGCCGGCGCCTATCTGGACCGGGCCCGTCGCGCCTCCGAGGCGGCCGTGGCGGTGGAAGCGGCCGTGGCCGAGCCCGAGGCGGCGGCGGAAGCGGCCGTGGAAGCCGCGCCTGCCGAGGAGCCGTCCGTCGAGGCGGCGCCTGCCGAGGAGCCGGAGGAGGAAGCGGCGGCGGACAAGCCCGCGAAGAAGTCGCAGGGCAAGAAGAAGTCCGGCAAGAAGTCGCAGAAGTCCGGCAAGTAGCCTTTTGAACCGAACCAATTCCGAGCCCCGTCCAAAGGAGACCTCCATGGAGAAGCGCCCGACGACCCCGCAGACCGAAAACTTGAAGCAGGTCAACCATTCCGTCCTGAAAGTCGACGCCCGGCAGCTGGCGTTGGGCAAGGACTCCTACGTGGGCGACCTGGTGCCGAACGACGCCCTCATCGTCAAGATGCTGTGGAGCCCCTATGCGCACGCCAACATCAGGGCGATCGACGTTTCCGAGGCGGAGAAGATGCCGGGCGTCAAGTGCGTGCTGTGGTATGGCAACGTGCCGCGCATCGCGCACGGGACGGCGGGCCAGGGCTATCCGGAGCCGTCGCCCTACGATACGTTCATCTTCGACAAGAAGGTGCGGTTCGTCGGCGACCGCGTGGCGGCCGTGGCGGCCGAGACCGAGGAGCAGGCGCTGGCGGCCCTCGAGAAGATCAAGGTCGAGTACGAGGTCCTGAAGCCCGTGTTCAGCATCGACGAGGCGATGGCGGAAGGGGCCCCTGTCATCCATGACGAGCCTGAGGCGCACGTGCCGATTCCGATCCCCTACGAGCCCCAGAAGAACCTGGTGGCGAAGGTCTCCTGCGAGGCCGGCGATTTCGAGAAGGGCTTCGCGGAGGCCGACTTCCAGTTTGACGACACCTACGAGACCCCCTACGCGCAGCACACGCCGATCGAGCCGTATTCCTCGTTCGCGAAGGTCGATTCGAGCGGGCGCATCGTGATCACGTCGGCGACGCAGGTCCCGTTCCATGCGCGGCGCATCGTCGCCTACGCGCTGGGCATCCCCGTCCAGAAGGTCCGCGTGATCAAGCCGCGCATCGGCGGGGCGTTCGGGTCGAAGCAGGAGATGCTGCTCGAGGACGTCGTGGCCCTGATGGCCCTGCGGACGGGCCGGACGGTCTTCTGGCGCTTCACCCGCGAGGAGAACTTCCGGACGGGCCGCACGCGCCATCCGATGCGGGTCCGCATCCGCCTGGGCGTCAAGAAGGACGGCACCCTTTCGGCGGTCGGCATGGACTGCTGGAACAACACGGGGGCCTATGGCGGGCACGGCCTGACGGTCGTCTCCTGCGCGGGGTCGAAGGTCCTGCCGCTCTACCACTGCGACAACATCCACTTCGACGGCAAGGTCTACTACACGAACCTGCCCGTCGGCGGCGCCTACCGCGGATTTGGCGCGACCCAGGCGTTCTTCGGGATGGAATCGTCGATCGACAAGGCCGCCGAAGCCGTCGGCATGGACCCGAAGGAGTTCCGCCTGAAGAACCACATCCAGGTCGGCGAGGGCCATCCGGCCTTTGCCGCCCTCGGCGAGGGCAAGGAAGGCGTGCCGATGACCATCGGGTCGTGCGCGCTCGACGACTGCATCGAGCAGGGCGCCAAGGCGATCGGCTGGGAGAAGCGGACCGACTGGCGCTCGAAGACGGGCCGCTATCGCCGCGGCATCGGCATGTGCGCCCTGATGCAGGGCTCCTCCATCCCGCATATCGACATGGGCGGCGCCTCGATCAAGATCAACGACGACGGTTCCTTCAACCTGCTCGTCGGCGCGACCGACCTGGGCACGGGGTCCGACACCGTCCTGGCGCAGATCGCGGCCGAGGAGCTTTGCACGACGACCGACAAGATGATCGTCTATTCCTCCGACACCGACATGACGCCCTTCGACGTCGGCGCCTATGCGTCCTCGACGACCTACCTTTCCGGCGAGGCGGCCCGCAAGGCCGCGGCCGACGCCAAGCGCCAGATCCTGCGCACGGGCGCCGAGATGCTGGGCCTGCCCGAGGCCGAGTGCCACTGCGAGGATTCCTGCGTGGTCTCCAACGCCGATCCGGCCCAGAAGGTCACCTACGGCGACATCGCCTGCTACGCGCTCTACTCCTGCAACCAGTACCAGATCATCGGCACGGCGTCGCACGTCACCGAGAAGTCGCCGCCGCCGTTCGCGGCCCACTTTGCCGAGGTCGAGGTCGACACCTGGACGGGCTTCGTGAAGGTGCTGCACTACGTCTCGACGATCGACTGCGGCACGCCGATCAATCCCATCCTGTGCGAAGGGCAGACCGAGGGCGGCACGCTCAACGGCATCTCCTACGCGCTGACCGAGGAATACCTCTTCGACAAGGGCGGCAAGATGACGAACGCGTCGTTCGCCGGCTACCACATCTTCTCGATGCGCGACAAGCCGAAGTTCACCACGATCCTCTGCCCGTCCTACGAAGAGACGGGGCCGTTCGGGGCCAAGTCCGTCTCCGAGATCTGCATCAACGGGGCCGCGCCGGTCTTCGCCAACGCCATCTACAACGCGACGGGCGCCCGGCTCTACGAGTTCCCGCTGACGCCCGAGAAGGTCCTCAAGGCCATCCAGGCGGTCCAACGCGGCTAGGCCGCGGCCGGGCGGCGGCCGGTCCGGCCCGCCGCCCGTTTTCCATCCACCCCCGCAACAAGGAACCGCCATGGCCTACACGCCGCCCGCGCCCGAGGAAGTCCGAGCCGTCGATCTGTCCTGGAAACGCTACCTTCTGCCGGAGATCCATCCCGAGGGGAAGAAGATCCTGTGGGTCGAGGCCGCCCTGTTCCTGCTGTTTGCGGGGCTGGGGGCGCTGGGGCTCCGGTTCGCGCCGCTCTACGCCTTCTGGGGGCTGGCGTTCCTGTTCCTGGCGGTCATCGCCTTTTCCTTCTACTTTTTCCGCAACCCGGTGCGCGTGCCGCCCGACGGCGAGAATCTCGTCCTGGCCCCCGCCGACGGCATCGTGAGCAACATCAAGGAGATGACGCCGCCGCCGGAGCTGGGAATCGGCGACGAGGCGCGGCTGCGCATCAGCATCTTCATGAGCGTGTTTTCGGTGCATGTCAACCGCGCGCCGGTGGCGGGGAAGGTGACGCACCTGAAATACGTGCCCGGCAAGTTCGTGTCGGTGCAGGACAAGGACAGCGAGGACAACGAGCGCCAGCTGATCGGGATGCGCGCGAACAACGGGCAGGCGGTCGGCTTCGTCCAGATCGCCGGCCTGGTGGCGCGGCGCATCTACTGCCCGCTGAACGTCGGCGACCGGCTGGCGGCCGGGCAGGTCTTCGGCATGATCCGGTTCGGCTCGCGGCTCGACGTCTTCCTGCCGCCTGGATGCGTGCCGGACGTCAAGCTGGGGCAGGTCGCCGTCGCCGGCGAGACGGTCCTGGCCCGGATGGGGGCCTAGGCATGCCCGAGCTCAAGCCCATCCCTGCCGCGAAGATCAAGCCGGTCGCGCCCAACACCGTCACGATGCTGGCGCTGGCGTTCGGCGTGTCGTCGATCCACATGGCCCTGTGGGGGCGCTGGAAGATGGCGGTCCTCTTCCTGCTGGTTTCGAGCCTGTGCGACTTCCTCGACGGGGCCGTCGCACGGATGCTGGGGGTGAGCTCGCGGTTCGGCGCCGAGCTGGATTCGCTTTCCGACTTCATCTGCTTCGGGCTGGCGCCCGGGTTCATCATGTATAACTGGAGCATGGATGCCGCGCGGCGCGTGGAAGCGCTGGCGGATCTGACGCTGCGGCCCGAGGCGGTCAGCCTCCACTGGGGCTTTGTGCTGGTGCTGGCGATCTGCTGCGCGGGGCGGCTGGCGCGCTTCAACGCGGCGCTGGACGATGATCCGCCGACCTATTGGACGCACTTTTTCACGGGCGTTCCGGCACCGGCGGGCGGATTTTTGGCGATGTCGCCGCTGATCCTGTCGCTGGGGTTCCCGCAATGGGAGGAGGGGTGGTTCCGGGCGCCGTGGTTTGTCAGCGGGAGCGTGCTGCTGGCGGGGGTGCTGATGGCGTCGCGGATCCCGACATTTTCGCTCAAGCACCTGCATCTGTCGCCCGAGGCGCGGGCGTGGCTCCTGCCGATCCTGGCGCTGGTGCTGGGGTGCATCTTCGTCTGGCCGTGGCGTGTGGCGGGCGTGGCCTTGGCGTTCTACGCCCTGTCCATCCCCGTGGCCATCGTCTGTTTCCTGCGCATCAAGTCCGCCCATCTGGCCCCGCCCGACCGATAAGGCCGGGCGCGGGCGTGAGGGCTGTGGCGTCTAGCCCAGGGGCGGGTTAGCGGAAGGGGCGCGGGGGGCGCGGGGGGCGC
>JAZQOP010000012.1:0-1613 GCA_045627965.1 Kiritimatiellia bacterium
CCCGCCGCGCCAAAACATTCCGCGATTTTTCGGTAAACATTGGACTTTTTGCCCATTTTTGCCCCTCCAGCCCCCCTCCAGCCCCCCTCCCGACAAATTTGGCCGACCCGCCCGCCAAACGGGGAATTCGGTTGACAACGCAGGAGGCGGGTGGGATGGTGGCGGCGCATGATAGCGATTGTCGATTACAAGGCGGGGAACCTCACGAGCGTCAAGCTGGCCTTCGAGGCCCTCGGCGCGCCAGCCGTCGTGACGGGCGATCCCGCGGCCATCGCCGCCGCCGACCGCGTCGTCTTCCCCGGCGTAGGCGCCGCGCAAAGCGCGATGGACAACCTCCGCGCGCTGGGCCTCGTCGGCGCCGTCCGGGCCGCAGCCGCATCCGGCAAGCCCTTCATCGGCATCTGCCTCGGCATGCAGATCCTGTTCGAGCATTCCGAGGAGGACGGCGGCGTGGACACCATCGGCATCCTCCCGGGCCAAGTGAGGCGCTTCCCGTCCGTCCCCGGCTTCAAAGTCCCGCAAATCGGATGGAACACCGTGCAGTTCAAGGACGCGACCCCGCCCGCGCCCCCCGTCGGCGAGTTCTACTTCGTCCATTCCTACTACGCCGAAATCGTGCCCGAAACGGCCGGTTTCGCCAACTACGCCGGCATCGGCTTCACGGCCATGGTCCGCCGCGGCCCCCTCTGGGCCTGCCAGTTCCACCCCGAAAAATCCGGCCGCGTCGGACTCGCCCTCCTCCGCGACTGGCTGTCCCTCCAGCCCCCTTCCCCGCCGCCATGCTGACCAAACGCATCATCCCCTGCCTCGACGTCATCAAGGGCCGCGTCACCAAGGGCGTCAAGTTCAAGGACAACATCGACCTCGGCGACCCCGTCGAAATGGCGGTCCGCTACTCCGGCGGCGGCGCCGACGAACTCGTCTTCTACGACATCACGGCCTCCGCCGAACACCGCCCTATCGACATCGGCATGGTTGCGGCCGTCGCGCGCGCAGTCCGCATTCCCTTCGCCGTCGGCGGCGGCATCGGCGGCCTCGCGGACATGGAGCGGGTCATCCTCGCCGGCGCCGAAAAGGTCTCGGTCAACTCCCTCGCCGTCGAAAACCCCAAAATCATCTCCGACGGCGCCAAGGCGTTCGGCGCCCAATGCGTCGTCCTCGGCATGGACCCGGTCAAAAGCGGCCAAACCGCCTCCGGCTACGAAATCACCACGCGCGGATTCCGCCATTTCACGGGCCTCGACGCCGTGGAATGGGCCAAGCGGGCCGTCGACCTCGGCGCCGGCGAAATCGTCGTCAATTCCGTCGACGCGGACGGCACCCGCGCCGGCTTCGAGCTGGACATCACCCGCCTGATTGCCGACGCGGTCCAGGTCCCCGTCGTCGCCTCCGGCGGTGCCGGACGCCCCGAGCACTTCGTCACCGTCTTCCACGACGCCCACGCCGACGCCGCCATCGTCGCCGGCATGATCCACACCGGCGACTGCTCCATTGCCGACATCAAGGCCGCCATGCACGCCGCCGGCATCCCCCCCCGCATGTCCTCGTCTCACCCCCGCCGCCCCCCCCCTCCCCGCCCCCCCCCCCCCCCCTCCCCCCCCCACACACCCCCC
>JAZQOP010000013.1:0-27897 GCA_045627965.1 Kiritimatiellia bacterium
ATGGCGAAACGCCAATGGTTTTACGGATTTTGGGGCCGCCGGCGGGGGGGCGCTCGACAGGCGGGGGGCGGGGTGGTATGCTTGTCGGCGATGTCCAAGGATTTGCCCCATCTTCCGCTCCGCTGCCGCCTGTCGAGCGGCCGAAACGCCAAACTGCCCTACTACCTCGGGGCGCTGGGACGGCGTCTGGTGCCGGCTGCGCTTTGCCGTGCGCGCCTGCCGGGGCTGCTCGCGTCGATCGACGCACGCCCCGATGCCGCGGAGATTCACGCCCGCGCGGCCTACTACTGCAAGCTCGGCCCCGGCGAGGGACGGCTGCCGGCGGGCGCAATCGCCGTCGGGGCGCAGCGGCGACCGCGCTCGGGGGAGGTCTACTACTACGATTCGCACGAGTTCTTGCGCTATTTCCCCGCGGATTTCCGCTTCCATCTGCTCCCCGGGGACGGCGTGGGGCACGTGGACGCGGCGACCCTCGCCAAGGCGCGCCCCCTCGCCCCGGAAAAGCTCCCGGGGAATGCCCCCTGGGTGCTGCTGAAGCTGAACCGGATCCGCCATTTCATCTTCGTCCGCGACCCTTTCGGCCACGCGGAAAAGGCCCCTTCGGCCATCTTCCGGGGCAAGGTCCGGGATGCGGAATGGACGGCCTACAAGCCGAACCGCGAGGCGTTCTTTGCCCGGTACCACGGCAACCCACGCTTCGACCTCGGGGACACGACGCGCCACCCGGCGGTGCCGGAATGGGCGGCGGAGAGGCAGTCGCTGTGGCAGCAGCTGCGGCACCGCTACATCTTTGCGCTGGAGGGCAACGACGTGGCGAGCAACCTGAAATGGGTGATGTCGTCGAATTCGCTCGCGGTCATGCCGCCGCCGACGTTCGAGACGTGGTTCCAGGAGGGCCTGCTCGAGCCGCATGTGCACTACGTCCCGATTGCGCCGGACTTTTCCGACGTGGCGGAGGTCCTGGACTTCTACGACCGGCGGCCCGCGGCGCGCGAAAGGATCGTCCGGAGCGCGAACGCCTGGGCGGCGCGCTTCATGGACCCCGCCCGGGAACGCCTGGCGGCCCTGCTGACCCTGGCGCGCTATTTCTCCGCAACCGGCCACCAGGCGGAAATTGCTTGTTGGCGGGGGGGCGTGCCCCTATAATTCGCGGCGCGTCGAGGATGGACTATGACTACTGCGATTTCGATTGAGAACGTTTCCAAATGCTACCATTTGGGGGTCATCGGACATGGGACGTTGCGCGAGGATTTGCAATCGGCGTGGGCGCGGATGCGCGGGAAGCCCGATCCCAATGCGGTCATCGGGGCGCACGAGGCCATCGAGGGGGATACGTTGTGGGCGTTGCAGGATGTTTCGCTGGATATCGGCGAAGGGGAGGTGTGGGGGATCATCGGACGGAACGGGGCCGGGAAGTCGACGTTGCTGAAGTTGCTGTCCCGCGTGACGGCGCCGACGGCGGGCCGGATTCGCGTGCGGGGGCGGGTGGCGTCGCTGCTGGAGGTCGGGACGGGGTTCCATCCGGAGCTGACCGGGCGGGAAAACATTTTCCTGAACGGGGCGATCCTGGGGATGACGAAGGCGGAGGTGAAGCGAAAGTTCGACGAGATCGTCGAGTTTTCGGAAATCGGGAAGTTCATCGATACGCCGGTGAAGCGCTATTCGTCGGGAATGTATGTGAGGCTGGCGTTTGCGGTGGCGGCACACCTGGATCCGGAAATCCTGGTGGTGGACGAGGTCCTGGCGGTGGGGGATGCGGCGTTCCAGAAGAAATGCCTGGGGAAGATGGGGGACGTGGCCCATGAGGGACGGACGGTGCTGTTCGTGTCGCACAACATGCCATCGGTCCTGTCCTTGTGCGAGAAGGCGGTGTGGCTGAAGCAGGGGCGGGTCTTCCAGGTGGGGACGAGCGCCGAGGTGGTGGCGGGCTACCAGTCGTCGGTGTTCTCCGGGGAGAACGCGCTGGGGGCGGGAGGGCGCGTGAGCCGTTCCGGGAGCGGCCTGGTGCGCCTGATGGATGTGCGGTGCTGGCGGGATGCGGAGCGCCGGGAGGCGGGGCTGATGACGGGGGCGCCCTTGACGATGGCCTTCGGCTACGAGACGGATGCCGCGCCGATCGGCGTCTTCCTGGAGGTGATGTGGCTGAACGCCCGGGGGGAGAAGTGCATGCACTTCAACAGCGGACGCCTGAACCAGCTGATCCAGCTGGAGAAGGGACGCGGCGCGATGGTCTGCCGGATGGAAAAATGTCCGTTGATGCCCGGGGATTATTTGCTGGAGATCAAGTTGTACGACGTGTCGGGGACGGTTTTGGACCATGTCCGGGATGCGGCAGTGGTGGCGGTGTCGTCCGGAGATTTCTACGGGACGGGTCGTCTGCCGTCGCCGGACATGTGCAGCGTGCTGGTCGAACATGGATTCGATGCGACGTCGATGACGGAGGAATAGCCGGCGGGCGCCGGAGTGCCGCGTCGGCGGCGTGACAATGTCGAAATATCGAGGAAAAGGGCATGGATGGGATGAAGAGAATGCTGGCACGATGGGCAGAAGAGCGGCGGTTGGCGGCGGACGGGCGGAAGATGGGAAGTCGAGCCTGGGCCGACAAGCTCCACGGCTGGTTCGACGACGTGTCCATTTTCCAGGTCCTTCCCGGCGGGCGGATGCTCTTGAAGGAGCTGGGGGTGGAGGTGCCTGGCTCGGCGGCGGAGTGGATGGTGGCCCGGAACCACGCCTATCCGGTTTGCAGGCAGCTGCTTCGCGCGGGGGGGCGGTTCGTCGAGGAGGGCGACGGCTTTTTCCTGGAATGGGACAATTGGCCCGTCCCGGTCCGTTTCCGCCTGGAGGCGGACACCTGGGCGCTTTTGCGGGACATCGCCTTGCTGGATGGCTACCGGTTTACGCCGCCGGCCGACGGGGAGGGAACCCTTGTCTTTGACATTGGGATGAATGTCGGATTTGCTTCGCTGGCCCTGGCGGCGATGTGCCCCGGTGCGGAAGTCTACGGGTTTGAGCCGTTCCCGAAGACGTTTGAACGGGCACGCCGGAATTTCCAGGACAATCCGGACCTGGCTCGCCGGATCCATCCGCTGTGCGTCGCCTTGTCGGACCACGAAGGCGAGGAGGAGTGGAATTTCGATGCGGCGGACGCGGCGATGAGTTCCCAGTTCGCCGATCCCATCTTCGGCGGAAAGAAGGATGGCGTGAAGGTGCGCCTGGAGTCGGCTGCGGCGGCAATGGGGGCGATCGCGGATCGGCATCCGGGCTGGCCGTGCATCGTCAAGATGGATTGCGAGGGGGGCGAATATGCCATTTTCGAGGATTGGGCCGCGTCGGGATTGGATCGGCGGATCGATCTGGTCATGATGGAATATCACGAAATTGCCGGACATACGTTGCATGATGTGGAGCGCTGGTTCCGGGAGCACGGCTTTTGCGCGCTGGGCCGCCCGCTGGCCGAGAAGCGGACGGTGGGCATGCTGGTCGCGATGCCGTGGCGCGGACGGCGAGGGGCATCTTGAGCCGCTACTACCATGACGAATGCGGGGTGGAGCGGGCGGTCGACGCGGTCTTGGCTCGCGAAAGGGGCGGTCTGCTGAAGCGGTCGTGGGGGAAGTTGAGGAATTCCCTTGGCTCGGCGGGGAAGGTGCCGGGCGTGGATGAGCTGTTGCGGCGGCTGGAATCACGGCGGCGAGGCGGTCGAGCCGTCTGGGCATGGGTGGAGCCGGCAGACATCCGGCGCAACGATACGGGAGGCGGAAAGCGGGTTTGGGGAATTGCACGGGAATTGGCGCGAAAGGTGGACATGGTGCTGGTGTCCAGGTTGGACGCCGGGGCCGGGATTTCGGTTGAGGAGGCGGCGAAGTCGGTCTATTCCGTCGGCGTTCCCTGGGGGGCGGATGGCCCCGTGGATGCTTTTTTGCAATCCTTGGGGGATTTGGCGGCGGGATGGGTGCTGGCATCGGTCCGGATGGACCGCGACTTGAAGGCCGCAGGCGTCCGGATGGCACGTCGATGGGCCGATATTCCCAATGACTTTTGCGCATTCGAGCGGGCACACGGCGGCAAAGCCACGGAAGACTT
Source organism: Kiritimatiellia bacterium (assembly GCA_045627965.1). Taxonomy (GTDB): domain Bacteria; phylum Verrucomicrobiota; class Kiritimatiellia; order CAIQIC01; family Lenti-01; genus RGIG3636. The sequence goes on from JAZQOP010000013.1 coordinate 4,081, forward strand.
GGTGGCGATGGAGGCCGGTTTTTTGACGGGGATGGAACGCTGCCTGTTTTGTACGCCGGAGGATTTGGCCAGCACGGCGGGACGGCATCCTGGCATGTCGGCGGCTGCCTGGGAGGTGGTCCCGAACGGGATTTCGGCGGATGAATGCGCGGCTGTTGTGCCCTCATCGGCGGCGGCAAGCAGGTCGAGATTGGGGATCGGACAGCCGATCGTCCTGTTCGCAGGGTCGAATTTTGGGCCGAACAATGAGGCTGTGGATGACATTTTGTCTCATTATGCACCCGCTTTTCCCCATGTGGTGTTTGTGGTGCTGGGGCTTCGCCTGGATCGCTATTTGCGGGGTGGAGGGCATCCGCCAGAGCCGAATACGGTGTTCACGGGCTTGGTTTCCGAGCGGGAAAAGGCGGTCTTGTATTCGCTCGCGGATGTGGCTTGGACGCCGCTTCGCAGCGGGACGGGATCGAGCTTGAAGGTTCCGGAATATGTGGCACGGGGCAAGGTGACGATCGGGACTTCGGTGGGCTTGCGTGGCTTCCGCGAACTGGAACGGTTCCCGTCGGTGCTTTGTTCCGAGGCGCCGGCGAAGGCCTTGGCTGGCGTCCTGGAAGCCTTGCAGGCATGTCCAGGGCATTACGATGAGGCCTGCCGGGAGGCTTCGGACTATGTCCGCGACCATTACTCCTGGGAGGGGACGGCCCGGCATTTGACCGGCTTCCTGTAGGCAGGGCGATTCCGCCTGGCGGAACGGCGGAGCACAAACACGAAAAAGCGCAAAAACATAATGTTCCGCCATAATCTCACACGGGTCGGGGGCCCGGGGGCAGGCAACGGGATTGTCTTGGACGCGGTGGCGCGCGGGGGCTAGCGGGTCCAGGTGGCGTAGATGGAGAGGGGCAGGAGGCGCGTGGGGGCGGCGGCGTGGGAGAGGACGAGCTCGCCGGCGGAAATGCGCCCGCCCGGGGGCAGGGGAAGCTCCTGGAGGAGGTTGGTGAGCATCAGGGAGGAGGCCTCGATGTTGTAGGTGGTCAGGATGAGGAGGCGTGCGCGCTCGGACAGGAGCTCGGCGCAAAGGCGCAGGAGCTCGGCAAGATGGTGTTCGACCTTCCATACGCCGCCGCCCGGCCCGCGCCCGAAGGCGGGCGGATCGAGGAGGACGCCTTCGTAGCGGGAGCCTCGCTTGATTTCGCGGCGGACGTATTTGACGGCATCCTCGAGGATCCAGCGGACGGGGACGTCGTCGAGATGGGAGGCAGCCTGGTTTTCGCGGGCCCAGGCGATGGCGGGCTTGGAGGCGTCGACGTGGGTGGGATGCCATCCGGCGGCGGCGGCGGCCAGCGTGGCGGCGCCGGTGTAGCCGAAGAGGTTGAGGAGGCGCGGCGGGGGCTCGCCGGCGGCCCGGGCGGCAGCTCCTGCGGCGCGGATGGCGGCCCAGTGGGGCGACTGCTCGGGGAATAGGCCAAGGTGCTTGGAGGCGTCGGAAAAGCGGGCGACGAAGGCCAGGCCGTCCGCGGCCATTTTCCACTGCCGCGGGCATCCGGGGGCGATCTGCCAGCCTTGGCCTTCCTCATGGACGGCCTGGGCCTTGTCCCATTCGGACGCGGGGAGGGCGGGGGCCCACCAGGCCTTGGGTTCGCCGCGGATGACGGTGACGGGGCCGAAGCGCTCGAGCTTGTAGCGGTCGCCGGAGTCGATCAGCTCGTAGCCGGGCATGCCGCCCTGTGCGACGGCGATGGCTGGGGCAGTAGGCGTGGAGGGGGCGGAAGCGGGGGCGGCCATGGGGGGCGGGACGGGCGGCGCAGGAGACGAGGCGGGCGGCTAGTCGTCGGAGGCGTTGGCGCCGAGGGTGTGGAAGGGGGGGCAGATGCCGCGCTTGGCGTTGGCCAGGAAGTCGGCGAACTCGGCGGCGTAGGGGTTGGAGGTCTCGGCCTGGAGGCGTTCGCGGGCCTGGGTGAGGTTGAGCCCCTGGAGGAAGATGATGTCGAAGGCGGCGCGGATCTGCTTGCGCTGCTCGGGGGTGAAGCCGTTGCGGCGCAGCCCAACGAGGTTGAGCCCCGCGATGCGGTTGACGTGGGAGGCGGCGGTGATGCAGTAGGGGGGGACGTCCTTGGAGATGCCCGTGGCGCCGGCGACCATGGCGTAGCGGCCGACGTGGGTGAACTGGTGGATGGGCGTGCCGCCGCCGATGAAGGCGCGCTCGCCGACGGTGACGTGCCCCGCCAGCAGGGCGTTGTTGGCCATGATGACGTGGTCGCCGACGTGGGTGTTGTGGGCGGCGTGGGAGCAGGCCATCATGTAGACGTGGGAGCCGATGGTCGTGGTGGAGCCGGGGGCCGCGCCGCGATGGACGGTGACGCATTCGCGGAAGGTGGTGTCGGACCCGACGACGACGAAGGACGGGTCGCCCTTGAAGGAAAGGTCCTGGGGCAGGTCGCCGATGACGGCGCCGGAGTGCAGGTGGCACCGGGGGCCGAGGGTGGTGCAGGACTTGACGATGGAGTGGGCGTCGAGGACGCACCCGTCGCCGACGACGGCGCCGGCGGAAACGATGGCGTAGGGGCCGATGGTGACGTCGGTGCCGAGCTGGGCGCCGGGTTCGACGATTGCGGTGGGATGGATCATGGGTGCTTCTCCGTTCGGGGTGGGGCGGGCGCGCGGTTCACGGCTCGTAGGAAAGGGTGAGGGCGGGGGGATTGAGACGATCGTCTTCGGAGGCGGCAAAGCGCCAGCCGCCGCGGTGGTCGGTTTCGGCGTCGGCGGTGAGGGCGAGGGTCAGGATCTTGCCTCCGTAGGTGCGGAGGAATGTCGCGAGCTCGGGGAGGTCGTCGAACTCGAAGACGTCGGCGGTGCGCGGGTTGGCGGGAAGGCGCCGGGTGCCGACGCGCAGGGCGAGGGCGGGGTCGAGCCGGGAGGGGTCGGCAGGGTCGTTGGCGGGGGCGTCGGACCAGGTGACGGTGTCGGGGACGGGGGTGTCGGAGCGGAGGGCCCAGAGGGTGGCGGTATAGGGGACGGAGGTCTTCTTGTTGGTGGTCTTGTCGCCGAAGGTCAGCCGGAGGGCGGCCTTGCCGATGCGCGCACGGTCGACGTCGGCGAGGTCGAACCGGAGGTAGATCATGCTGGCCTTTTCCAAGGGGCCCGTGCCGGCGCAAAGGAGCATGCTGCCCTTGGGGCGCGCGCCGGAATGCTGGCCGTCGCCGAAGACCTCGAAGTCGAGGATGGGATGGAGCACCGCGGAGGACGGGCGCCCGGCGGGCTCGGCGGCACCGCCGCCGGCGCTCGGCGAGGCGTGGTGGCCGGGGGGGGGATTCGGCGGCGGGACCCACTGGATCTTGCCGCCGATGATGCGCTGGACGAGCCGCCCTTCGCGCTTGGCCTTTTCAATCTCGGCCCGCTCGGCGGCCTTCCGCTCGTTGTGCTGGATGGCCTTGAAGATGACGAACCCCAGGATCGCCAGGACTGCCAGCGCGACGGCACCGAAGACGCGGATGGACGTGCGCCGGGTCTCCTCCTGGGGGCGGGGCGCGCCGGACTGGGCGCGGCGGAGCTTGTCGAGGGCGCGCTCCAGGTCGATGAGCAGGGACTCGTAGTTCGGGTAGCGCCGGGTGGGGTCGGCCTCGAGCATCCGCAGGAGGATTGCGGCGAAGGGCGCCGAGACGGAGGGCTTGGCGGCGCGCGGGTCGGCAGCCGGCTGCTTGAACCGCAGCAGGACGGTGTCGTTGACGGTTTCGCCGTCGAAGGGCGGGACGCCGGTGAGGACGTGGTAGAGGGTGCCGCCGAGGGAGTAGATGTCGCTGGCCGGGGTGGGGGGCTGCCCGCGGACGACTTCGGGGGCGACGTAGTAGGGGGTCCCCCAGATCTCGCCGGGCTTGGGCCGCTCGCCCTTGAGGCGCGCCAGCCCGAAGTCGGAGACCTTGGCGTTCCCCTTGGCGTCGAAGAGGATGTTGGCGGGCTTGATGTCGCCGTGGGTCATGCCGGCGGCGGCCGAGGCCTGCATGCCTTTGCAGACCTGGATGGCGGTCTCGAGCACGAAGGCTTCGTCGAGGGCCTTGTGCTTGGCGTGCATGTGGTCGAGACGCCCGCCGTCGACGAGCTCCATGACGATGTAGGGCTGGGCGTTCTCCTCGCCGTAGCTGTAGATCTGGACGATGTTGGGATGGTTGATGGCGGCGAGGGCGCGCGCCTCCTGCAGGAACTGCTGGACGAAGGCGCGGTCCTGCCCGAGGGCCTGCTGGGTCACCTTGAGGGCGACGGTGCGCCCGAGGGTCTCGTCATAGGCCCGGTAGACGGCCCCCATGCCGCCCTTGCCCAGCTGCTCCAGGACGATGAAGTTGGCGAACCGCGCCGGCACGAGCCATTCCGCGCCGCACGACGGGCAGCGGTAGAGGTCGAAGGGCGCGGAGGCGCGGACGTCGCAGGCCTGGCCGCATTTCCCGCAGGAAACCAGCTCGAAGGGGTCGAGAAGGATGTCGGCGGCGGGGGACATGGCGGCGGCGGGCGGGCTTCGGCGCGCGGGACGGTCCGGAGGCGGTCAGGTGGCGAGGCGGCCTGCTTCCTTGAGCAGGAGGTACATGAGGGCCTTGTGCATGTGCATGCGGTTTTCGGCCTCGTCAAAGACGACCGACTGCGGCCCGTCGATGACCTCGGCGGTCTGCTCCATGCCTCGGATGGCGGGGAGGCAGTTGAGGAAGACGGCGCCCGGCGCGGCCAGCTCCAGGAGCTGCTGCGTGACCTGGAAGGGCTGGAAGATGCGGATGCGCTCCTCGGCCTGGTCCTTGGGAATGTGGTAGCTCATCCAGGAGTCGGTGTAGAGGACGTCGGCGCCGCGCGCAGCCTCGGCGGCGTCGTGGACGATGCGGACCTCGACGCCGGTCTTGGCGGCGGCGGCCTGCGCGGCGGCCAGGACCTTGGGGTCGGGCTCGTAGGCCGCGCCTTCGGGGCAGGCGACGGTGATGGGCATGCCCATCTTGGGACACCCGAAGAGGAGGGAATGCGTGACGTTGTTGAAGGAATCGCCGAAATAGGCCACCTTGAGGCCCGCCAGCCGCCCCTTGTGCTCCTCGACGGTCTGGAGGTCGGCGAGAATCTGCCCGGGGTGGGAGAAGTTCGTCAGGGCGTTGATGATCGGCACGGTGGCGTAGCGGGCCATTTCGAGGATGTCCTCGTGCTTGAAGAGCCGCGCCATGATGATGTCGACGTAGCGGCACATGGTCTGGACGGTGTCGCCGATGGATTCCTTGCCGTTGCCCAGGGGGGAGCGGGACGTGTCGTAGTAGATGGCATGGCCGCCCATCTGGGTGGCGCCGGTCTCGAACGAGAGGCGGGTACGCAGGGAGGGCTTCTCGAAAATCATGCACAGCGTGCGGCGGCGCATGCAGTTTTCGAACTTTTCGGGATGGGCCTTGATGGTACGGGCCATGGCGATGGCCTCGGCCATCTCGTCGCCGGACCAGTCTTCCAAACTGAGCAGATGCTTCATAAAAAGGGACTCCTATTTCAACAACCGCCTGCGACCTTACAACAGCGCGCGAAGCCGGGCAAGCGGGAATGTGCGCACCACGGCGGTTTTTTGGCCGCCGCTGCGCGAAAGGACGCCGTTTCCGCAGGCTTTCCGCTCGTCCGCACCCCTTTTAGACGGCCGTTTTCAGCTGCAAAAGCTGGAAAAACCCGTATGTTTCGCCCTAAAACGCCGCAAACGGGGGCGTAGATGGCCTCGGGGGTGTCGGCGACGCGCCCTGAAAAGGGGGGCCCGGGGCGACATGGCGCCGCCGGGGGGCGGCCGGGGCGTTTTCCGGGAAAGGCGACAAAAATGTCGGGAGGGGGGTGCGGGAGTGCGGCTCCCGCCCCCCTCCGGCCCTCCCGCACCGCCCTCGCGGGGTGTCCCTTGACATCCTGCAACTTTCATCCGCCTTTTCGGGCTTGCCGGACATGGGCGGACAAGCTATCCTTCCGCATATGAGTCGATGGATGCCCATTTTCCTGGCGGGGACCCTCCTGGGGACCCTGGCCGCCGCACAGTTGGAGGACGATGGCCGCCAGGCCTTGTCCTTGCCCGATCTCGCCGATCGCATGGAAATCGACCGCAACGCTTATTCCCGGATGATCCCCGGCACAAATGCCGTTCTGCAAACCCTCCCTTGGCAATCGTTTTGTGCGGAGGACTTTCCGGCAAGCTTTTGGTCGAACCTGCTCGGCGGGTATTCGAATGGGGTGCCCGTCTACCCGCTGGTTTGCGCCTTGGATCCGGCGACGCTCGAAACGCGGTTCTACAATGTGGATGGCGATCCGCTGGTGGCCGACGAAACCGACTTCGCCCGGGCGGATTCGTCACGCATCCTCCTGCAGGTCCCGCTGGTGGAGGAGGCGGATGCCGCGCGCTACGAGTCGGCGGAACACGCACGTCTGGCGGCCGCTCCCTCTGCCTCATCGCATCTGCCCGCAGACGGGGCTGGACGGGATGCCCCGGCATCGCGCCTGGCTTTTACATCGATCCGCTCGACCAATGATTCGGTCGTGCTGGAACTGGCAAACCTTACCGGCCCGGCCGAAATTTTCGTCTATGCCCTGGAACATGAGCTGTCCTTCCGCACCAACGTTTGGCTGAACGACGAAAATGTCCTGGAGACGAACCTCGTGCCGCATTGGACGGGCCTGTCGCCGCCGCTGAACGGCTGGTCGAACGCCTGGAAGCGCCTGGGCCTTGCAACGGCCGGATCGGACGGGACGGCAATCTATACCAATGCCTACGTCCCCCCCTGGGAAACGATCCATTTCTATGCCGCCGTCCCCTATGCCGACGAAGACGGCGACGGGTTGAGCGACGGCTTCGAGCTCTTTGTCGCGGGGACTTCGCCGACGAACCCATGCTCCGTTTTTCCCGGAACCCAGGACGGTTCCTTGACGAATCCGGCCACGGGCCATCGCATGATGTCGGACCAGCTCTGCCCCGGTGCCGAGATTGACGTGATTTCCTCGAAACCCGGTTGGTCGCAAGGCGAAAGCATCGGCTGGGGTGGCACGGTCACGCTGCGGTTTTCCGATATCGACGGACAGGCCATCTGGCTGGATGTGGACGAGGGCGGCTACACGGACGAGCCGTTCTTTACCACCTCGACCAACGCCAGGATGGCTTATTCCAACTCGACGCATACCTCCGGGCATTTTTTTCACGAACTCATCTATGTCCCGGATGATGCGGAGGCCTGCGAAATCGTCATCCACGACCTTGGCGTCGTCAACGGGAACATCTACAATCCGGACAAGTTCGGGGCCGACATTTCTTTCGAGTGCGGTGTGATGGGCCTTTCTCTGCAACCGGTGGAGTCGTCGATGCGGTCGGGCTATACGGGGCCCTGCGGCGTGGCGGTCAACGCGGATAACGACCACCGGGGCCCCTCGACGAACGGCATTCCGGCTGCGCGCGATTTCGAGGTGGACAACTACCTCGGCGAGGACGATTTGCTCGAGTTCCGCCTCCGTCATCATATCCGGCCGCGCGACGGCGCCAGTTTGTTCCTGCTGGCGACCTCGTCAGGAAGTGGACGGATCAAAGTCTGGGAAACGCCGCAAAAGGCAGAGGGGATTGACCTGCCCAAGACGTGGGATTTCGGCGAAGAGCTCATTCCCTCGTCGGTCTATGTCGAGGGCCTCCATGAAAGCGAACGCCTGTCCGATATTCGCCTGCGCTTGGCCTACCTCTACCAAGGAAGCGACATCATCGAAGACCTTGCCACCCTGACCGTCCACCCCGTCTTGACGACGTTGTCTGTCCAGACCAACAACTGCGTGCCGGGGCTTTTGATGAACCAAACCAACGAACTGGTTTCAAACGTGACAACAACAGGCCCGCCTTGGCCAGCCGTCTATTTTGACATGGCTGTTTCTCCTGTGGCGGAAAGCATCTTGCCTGGGAGGTTGAAAATGCACCAGCTGGCCAGCAATGAAAACCTGCTTCCCTGTGGTGCCTCGGTCAGGTCGCCCAACGGTGTGCGGTTCTAACCGGGACTTCAAGGCGCCTTATACAGGAATGGCCCTGTTGGATGCGAAGACATCAAACAATCCTTTTTATGATGACGATGTGCCTTCCCGTATTTCCGTGTTTACGGGAGACGCGCCTTCTTTGCTCGTGCCGTCTGAGGGCATGCCGCTGCTGGAAGACCAATGCACTCAAGTCGACGGGGGGGCGTCTTTTGTGACCTCGGCGGTCTGGCTTTTCCCTGACGGGTCTGCCTATTTTCTGGGGCAAACGACCTGGACGACTCGGTTTCAAGGTGAACTGACCCGAACGAATGGCATCTACGTTTTTGCCCCTGGGGCGCAGAATGGGAATGTTGCGCAAGGGACCTTTGTGCGGACAAACGAGAATTTGCGCATGGAAGGCCCTGTTGCAAATGACGCAGGCGAATGGCGCTACCTGCCCTGGGAAAGCAGAGGAGAAACCCATGAGGATTCAAAAAGGTTGGATGCTGGTCCTGGTTGTCGTGATGTGGGGGGCGGTTGCCCCTGCCAGGTCCATTAGCGAGAGTACCCGCATCCCGGTGTATGTCGAGGATGACGAGGGCCTGTTCGACGTCGGATGTAAAAAGCTGTATGGGCCGGCCTGGGATCATTATGCCATCGAAGGCTTGAAAGTGCGGCGGGAATCCTTCCACGTGCCACAAGGAGAGTGTTGGGCCGACATCTATGTCCGCGACCCGGCACCGACCACTAACGATCCACGGAGGGGCTATTCCGTCCCAGGCGAGGGGGGGTGGTTGCACCTGCGTTATACGGCGGAAGCCCAGTTCAAATATTCCCCGCCCCCTGAAAAAAAGGGCGACTTCCATTCCGATTTGACCGTTTATGTGGAGACGAATGGGCTCGTGCATGTCGGCATTCTGATTGACGAGGACTTGATCGGACTGGCGACTGTCCCCGACGCCAATATCGAAAATCAGACGGGCGTGACGACCATCAAGGAGGGGGGCTGGTGCCGCCTTTTTATTTTGCCGGCGGTGGAGGTCCCCGAGAACTATCGGGAGGAAGTGGACGAGCTGGTTCGTCGGCTGCAAGGCACAAGCGACACGACAAACGCCTGCGAACGGCCCGTCTTCCATGGCGGCGACGGCTGGGAACACGGAAGCGGCGGATTATACAAGATGAAATGATCCGATGCCGCAGGCGGGATGGGGAACCTTTGCGGCGGGCTGGACATCCTTTCCCATTCGCTCCGCCCGGGCTGGGGCGCCTCTGGATGTCCTGCAGCTTTTAAAACGTTTTAGCGGGTGTTTCCAAATTGACGGGACGCCCCCCAATGGGCTATACTGCCGATTGGTTCGGGAAATCGCTGCCCATGCGCCCAAAAATAGTGTGGACATTTGTTCCGAACAGGATGGAGAGCACCATGAAAAACATGAAATATGGCCTGATTTTGGGACTTTCGCTGGCATTCGTCCTGCCTGCCTGGGCGGAAACGGAAGGGGACTTCTCCTTCGACGTCGCCGACGAAGCCGCGACCATCACCGGCTATTCGGGCTCCGACGCCGTCCTGGCCATCCCATCCACCCTTGGCGGCTACCCCGTCGTCGCCATCGCCAGCCAGGCCTTCCTGGAGACGGCCAACCTGACGGACGTGCTCTTCCCCGATTCCCTCCTGTCCATCGGCGATACGGCGTTTGCCGGGTGCACCGCCTTGACGAACGTCCAATTCGGGCCCCAGCTGCTTTCCATCGGGGGCAGTGCCTTCGCCTCGACGTCCATCCGCGAAATCGTCATCCCCGACTCCGTGACGAACATCGGCTATTCCGCCGTGACCCCCTGCCTGGAGCAGCTGGTCATCGGCAACGGCATCACGGAGCTGTGTTGCCAGAAATTCGGCACGAATCTGCAGAACGTGGTCATCGGCGACGGTGTCACGAACATTACGAGCGGCGCGTTCCAGTCTTGCGCGCAGTTGACCAACATCGTCTTCGGCGCGAACGTCCAGGATATCGACAGCGGTGCGTTCAGCGGTTGCACCAGCCTGACCGACTTTGTCGCGCCGCCGACCCTTAAAATCCTCAAAAATGGCCCCTTTGGCGGCTGCACGAGCTTGACGAACATCGTCTTGAACGAGGGGCTGGAAAACATGGACGGCAGTGTGCTCTGCGGTGTGCCGATCCGCGAAATTTCCATCCCGTCCACCGTGACCAACCTGGGCAACAACCCGTTTTCGGGCTGCACGGCCCTGGAGCGGGTCGACTTGTCGGCCGCGACGAACATCCAAGCCATTCCCTCTTCGGCCTTCTCGGGGTGTTCTTCGCTGAGCACGGTCGAGTTCCCCGTGGGAGGGGCGTTGACGGTCATTGGCGATTCCGCCTTTTCGGGCACCGCCATCCGCGAAATCGTCATTCCCGATTCCGTGACGAACATTGGCTATTCCGCCGTGACCCCCTGCCTGGAGCAGCTGTTCATCGGCGACGGCATCACGGAGCTGTGCTGCATGAAGTTCGGCACGAACCTGCAGAACGTGGTCATCGGCGACGGCGTCACGAACATTACGAGCGGCGCGTTCGAGTTCTGCCCCCAGTTGACCAATGTCGTCTTCGGCGCGAACGTCCAGCACATCGGCGAATCGGCCTTCACGGATTGCACAGCCTTGACGGATCTGGTGTTCCCTCCCTCTGTGGCACAAGTGGTCAACAGCGCCTTCAGCGGGTGCACCGGCTTGACGGCCGTGACCTTGCCAGATACGGTCACGACGCTTTCCGGTTCGGCTTTTTCGGGCTGCACGGGATTGCGGACATTCGATACGGGCAATGGCGTCACCAATCTCGGCAGTGTGTTTGGCGGTTGCACGAATTTGACGAGCGTCCGGGTCGGCAGTGGCGTCCGGGTTATCGAGAGCGGCGCGTTTTCCGGAATGGCCAATCTCCAGGAGGTCTATTTGTCCGAGGGGGTCGAGATCATCCACCAAAGCGCCTTCCAGGGGACCGGCATCACGACGTTGACGTTGCCGGACAGCGTGGTGGAAGTCTCGGAGAACGCCTTTGGCGGGTGCAGCAATTTGACGGAGATCGTTTGGGGAAGCGGCGTCCGACAGGTCATCAACGGGGCTTTCAGCGGATGCGTCGCCTTGACGAATGTGACGCTCCCGGACCATGTCACATCCCTCTCCGGCGGAGCGTTTTCGGGCTGTACGGGCCTGCTTTCCGTCGAGATTGGCAACGGGGTGACGAACGACTTGGCCGGCGTCTTCTCGGGGGCGTCCAACCTCCAGAGCATCGTTTTGGGCGACGCCATGACGGCCGTCGGCGGTGGCGCGTTCAGCGGGTGCATCAACCTGGAAAACGTGGTTTTCGGGACGAACATCCAGTCCATCGGTTCCGGCGCCTTTTACAACACGGGGCTCACATCTCTCGAAATTCCCGATCTGGTGACGAACGTCGAGAATGGAGCGTTTGGCGGGTGTTCCAATTTGACCTCCCTGGTCATCGGTGACGGTCTGACGGAGCTGTGCTGCATGAAATTCGGCACGAACCTGCAGAACGTGGTCATCAGCGATAGCGTCACGAATATCACGAGCGGCGCGTTCCAGTCCTGCCACCAGTTGACCAATGTCGTCTTCGGCGCGAACGTCCAGCACATCGGCGAATCGGCCTTCACGGATTGCACGGCCTTGACGGATATCGAACTGCCGGCCTCCGTCGAACGTCTGGACAACAGCGCGTTCAGCAACTGCAGCGCCCTGATGAATGTCGATTTTTCGCTGGCGACGAACTTGACGATGATTGCCTACGGGGCCTTTGGCGGTTGCTCGGCCCTGACCGACGTGGAAATGCCCGCCAACCTCCAGACGCTTACGGGGTCGCCGTTCAGCGGATGCACCAGTTTGACGAACATTGTCTTGAACGACGGTCTCATTGAAATCGGCGACTATGCGCTCGGTTCCTTGCCGTTGACTTCTATTTCCATTCCGTCGAGCGTCCAGAGCCTTTCGGCGTCGGCCTTGAACGGGTGCACGAACCTGACGAGCATCGAGGTGGATGCGGCGACGGTGCCGTCGGGGGCGTTTTGCGGGCTGTATGCCTTGGAAAGCCTGACCTTCGGACCGAACGTGGTCGAGATCGGCAGCGGCATCTGCGGCGGCTGCTACGCGTTGGATGAAGTGGTCATCCCGGACCAGGTGACGGCCATCGGAAGCGGCATGTTCGGCGGCTGCACGAACATTTCGCGGATCGTCATCGGCGACGGCGTGACGAACATCCCGAGCGGGGCGTTCAGCGGCGGCCTTTGCAACCTCACGGAAGTCGTGCTTGGCGAAAACGTCCAGGACATCGGCGGCGGGGCCTTCTACGGGGCGACGAGCCTGGCCACGGTGACGATCCCCGCCAGCGTGACGAACCTGAACGCCGCCGCCTTTAGCGGTTGCAGCTCGTTGCAGGACATCCAGTTCGAAGGCGAGCCCCTCCTGGTGCTGGATGCCGAAAACGGCCTGATCCTGAGCCCCGACGGCACCGTCGTCGAGAGCTTCCTCGGCGGCCGCGAAGCCGTCGTCATCCCCGAAGGCGTCAAGGAAATCGCCGCGGGGCTTTTCGCCTACCGGTCGGATATCGTTTCCATTTCGTTGCCGGACAGCTTGGAGACATTTACGGGGGATATGTTCGCCGGGTGCGAAAACCTGGCCGAGGTGCGGATTGGCCAGGCGATCCAAACGGCCATCCAGGAGGTGCCGGACGGGGTGGCCGTCGGGGTGAGGGCGGGAACGTATGGGCCTATCCTGATGCCGACGAACCGGACGGTCCGCCTCGTTTCGGTGGACGGCCCCGAAGCGGCCGTGATCGATGGCGGTGGGACAAACATTTGTGTGGAAATCGAGGGTTATTCGGCCTATCTGGCGGCTTGGTCATCGGGCGACTATGAAACGCGTGAGCAAATCGGTGCCTCTTTGGAGGGCATAATGTGGGGCGGGGCGCCACGGTCTGTCTTGGATGGATTCCGGTTGCAACACGGCTCGACGGGCGCCATCGGGGTCGATTTGGAGCGTTGCCGCGTCACGGAATGCGGGGTCGGCACGTACTATGCCAACCTTTCCCATTGCGTTCTGGACCGAAACGACTGGCCGGCGGAGAGTGGAAATGTCTATTTTTCGACGATTGTGTCGAACAGGAATCTCCCGAACCTGAGCTATGTCGGCTACAGCATCCTGTGGGGGCAGGAGGTGCGCGATTATTCACAGTGCTCGCTGGTGCAATGCTGGACGGACGGGATGGGCGATCCGATGTTTGTCGATGTGGCGGCCGGGAACTACCGGTTGCAGGACGGAAGCCCTTGCGTCGACGGCTTGATGCCCTGGTCGGGCGTCGAGGCGGAAACCGATTTCGACGGGCAGCCGCGCTTGGCGGGGACTGCGTGCGACTTCGGGGCCTTCGAACTGCCTGTGCCGGAAGGTTGCTGGCGCGCCAAGGCGTTGACCGAGGGACATGCTTCGTCGATCAATCCTGCAGGGAGCGTGACCGTTCAGGACGGCGGTTCGGCCACCTTTACGGCGGAGCGTGGCGTCGCACCGTTCCTGGGCTGGCGCATCGGGGACGAAATCGTTTCGACGAACCGGACCTATACGCTGGAGAATATTCAGACGAATTGCCTTCTTGTGGCGGTGTTCGGACCGGCGATCTATTGGGTCGATGCCTCGGCATCCACGGATGGCATTGGCTTGGAAGAAGAGCCGATGCGCGATTTGCAGGCGGCCCTGGATGCCAGCTGGCCGGGCGATATGATCAAGGTCAGGCCGGGGCGCTATGCGCCGGTTGCGGCGACGAACCAGGCCATCGTCGTCGAGGCGGTCGAAGGGCCCGACGTGACGTTTATCGATGCGACGGGGACGGGCACTCGCTGCGCCCAGCTGATCGCTTCGAATTCGTATCCGAACTATAATTTCGGCTGGGGCGATTCGAACGACTGGGGGCATGCGACGTTGGATTCGACCAATGTCGTCATGCGGGGCTTTACCTTCTGCGGCATGGATTGCCTCTGGGCGGAAAGCTCCCTGTATGGCCCTACATGTGCCGTTTGGGGCGGAACGTTGGAAAATTGCCGCGTTGTCGGGAACGCGGTCCGAGATCCTGATGGCGTATCCTACGGGTATGGTGTTGGTGCCTACTACGCGCGCTTGAAAAATTGCCTGGTGGCGAGCAATCGCTTTGTCCGAGGCGGGAGCATCTACGGTGTCGGGTTGGCCTATTGCATTGCGGATGGCTGCGAAATCGTGGGCAATGTGGGCGAATCTGCCGGCGATGGTGCATCTATCTCAGGTGTCGGGGCATGCTTTTCCAGTTTGTCAAATTGCGTAGTCCGCGGAAATTGCGCACGTGCACTGACAGGGGGCACGCTGGGTGCTGGGCTTTTCGAGTGCTGTCTGGTGGATGGGCGGGTCGAGGACAATGTCGCAGTCGCAGAAGCAGGCGGATATGGTTATGGTGGCGGCACGACGTTCTCGTATCTTCTTCGTTGCTCTGTGCGCGGGAACCGTTTTGAGGGAGGGGGGAGCTACTTCGAAGGGGCCGGCGTGAATGGTGGCCAAGCCATCAATTGCGTCATTGCCTACAACACGGGCGCAACCGATGGCGGCGGAAGCTATTCCGCACAGTTGCAGAACTGCCTGGTGGTTGGGAACGAGGCGTTGATCCATACCACTTACTACTACGGGCAAGGCGGCGGTGTGTGGGGCGGCGAGGCGAACAACTGCGCCATTTTGAACAACAAGGCTTTTTGCAGCGCAGGCGGGGCTTACAGGGCTGATTTGCGAAATTGCATTGTTTGGGGGAATACGGTGGTGGGGCCGTATTATTCCGATGGAGTGACTTCTCCAAAGGATCACCAGGTTTATCAAGATGGATATTGGGGCGGGACCAATCTCCTTGAAAACTGTGTGGTTGAAGGCGGCACAAATGGCGTTGCCTGGGCGGGGAGTCAACGGTCCATTGTCCTGGAAGAGAACCCGCTTTTCGTCTGGGATGTCGACCATCCCGAGAATTGCCGGTTCCTGGCCGGAAGCCCGTGTGTGGATGCCGGGGTGGCTGTTGCGCAGACCAACGAGGATGCCAGCTGCGATTTGCTGGGGAATGCCCGCATCCAAGGAGGTGCGACCGACATCGGCCCCGTCGAAATGGCGCCTGGATATGCCAATGGGCTTTGTTCCGTTGTCGTGGATGCGGGCGGCGGCGTCGTCTCGGGGACGGGTGCGAACGGGCTTCTGGAGCTGACGAACGGGGCCAGTTGCACGTTGACGGCGACGACGGACGAGTCGGTCCGCCCGTTCCTCGGCTGGATGGTGAACGGCGTGGATTTCGGGACAAATCGCGACTTGACGCTGACGGGGCTTTCGGGAGTCACGAAGGTCGAGGCGCGCTATGGTAGTGGCCATATCTGGGTGGAAGCTACGGCGGACGATGAGCTCGCCGACGGTTCGGCGGCGCATCCGTTTGCCGATTTGCAAACGGCCTTGGATGTGGCGGTGGACGGCGATGTCATCCATGTCAAGGCCGGCATCTATGACGGCGTGCAGACGTGGGCCAAGAAGGTCCGCGTGGTCGGCGAAGACGGTGCCGAACATTGCATCATCGATCCGGATTGGAAGAATCCGTGCGTCTTTGTGAGTTCCCGGGATTACGAACCAGTGCTTTGCACCAACACGGTCTTCGAGAATATGACCCTCCGCCATGGCAGTGCGAGAACCGCATTTTACTGGTCGACGGGATACGGAGCGGCCAATTTCGGCGGCATTTTTCGCCACTGCATCATCGAAGAGTGTGGCCGTTCGGAAGGCTGTGCGCTTTGCGACGGGTGTTATGAGGGGTGCGTAATCCGGAACTTCGAGAACCTGTATTTCTATACCTTTAGCGGTATGCAGGTCCGCGATTGCCTGTTCGAGGGGAATATCTGGTCTTCGTCGCTCTATGCCGGGACGGATGGCATTGTAAATTGCACCTTTGTGCGCAATACCTTTAACGATACTTGGATATACGAAGACGCTATCCAAAATTGTATTTTCTGGGGCAACGAGGGAGCCTGGATGACTATACCTGGCGATGATGAGCAAAATAATCTTCATGCTTGTATTCCCGGCTATACAGGAACAGCCGTAATGGTCTGGGCAGAAGACCCGCAGTTCGTAGATTTCGAGAGGGGTGATTATCGCTTGAAAGAGACATCGCCGTATATCAACGCCGGCCTGCAAGATGCGGTGACGACTGAAACAGACGCTGGTGGCCAACAACGGGTTCAATATGGTGAGGTGGATCTTGGCGCATACGAGAGCCCTTATCTTGTTCATCATTTGGCTTTTGTCGTTGATAAAAGCAAGTGTTGGGTGGGGGGAGCTAGCGGATTGTATCAAAGCGTTATTGATGGAAGGGATGCTCGGTTGCCGGACGTGTATCCCTACCAAGGTTGGGAAATGCGTTGGGATGGCGATTGTCATGCGGTGACGGAAGACCGAACAATTGCAGCAGTTTACGAGGCTGTCCCGTCGGATTGGCCAGTGCTTGTCCATACTGGGAATTTGACGCATGACGAGACCTGGTCGTCAGGCATGGTGCATGTGGTTTGTGGCAAAATTGAGACGGATGGTTATGTGCTGACCATCGAGTCAGGCGCTATTGTTAAATTCGAACCACATGCGTCATTGATCGGTGGATACAACATGCCAATTCAGGCTGAGAACGTTGTCTTTACGCATCTCTTTGATGATGCATATGGCGGGGATACGTTGCAAGATGGGGCGGCAAACTTACCGAAGATGGGGGAGTTTGATTTGTCAAATCTATCGGGGACGAACAATACGGTATTGTTTGGCGCGGTGACGAAAATCTCAACGATTACGACTATCGACGCTGCCCTTTTGGGGGGTGTTTCCATCGTTGAACGTACGATCCAAGTGAAGGCTGGAAAAACGGTCGTCTTGACGCCGGGGACCATTCTGAAATTCAAGCAAGGAGCTTTTTTGGAAGTTTTGGGAACACTGATTGGAGAGGGCACCTCGGGGAATCCTGTTGTATTTACATCTTATAAGGATGATGAATACGGAGGGGACACAAATGGAGATGGGGCAAGCAGTGAACCGGATGGAGGCGATTGGTCTGGAATCGTTGTCGATTCCTCGGGGGTTGTGGAATTGAATCATTGTGTTATTCGCTATAACAGTGATACTGCAAATAGAGGTGGGGTGCAAGTTGCTGGCCGCTTGGCCATGAACAACTGCATTTATGAGCATACGCTATATGATTGCATCAACGGTTCAGGGAAGAGTGATATCAGTAATACGCTGTTTCTTGATACGTCGTTGGCATTTGGCTATTATTCGAAAGGAACGATTCGGAATTGCGTGGTGGCATATGCAACGACGGCGGTCCGGCAGACAGGAAAAACATTCTCGAATTGTATCTTTTATCAATGCAGGAATTTCACAGACCAATCCGGAGATCATAGCTCTTTCGACCATTGTTTGTTCTTCAACGAAGAGGGCTATGGTTCGCAGACATGTGAGTTGGTGGGGGCTGATGGCAATGTGTTTGCTGATCCGCAATTCTACAATGCGTCCAACGATGATTTCCGTCTGCTGGAGGGGAGCCCAGCTATTGATATGGGCGATGGCTCTACGGCTCCGGCTTGTGATGCCTGGGGACAGCCGCGGGTGACGATTCCGGCGGCAAACGGAACGGGATTGCCGTCGGCCAATGGCGGAATTCCCGATGTGGGCATCTACGAGTATCCGGCGCGCTATGGCGATGCAGGGAATGTGGACTTGGTGGCGGAGTCCGTTTCGGTGGAGCCCAGCGAGGCCGCGGTGGGCGATGAAGTCAGCATTTGCGTCCGCGTGGTCAACCAGGGGAGCGAGGACTGGAAGGGAATGTGGCTTGATCGGCTGGAACTGACGGACGAGTATGGATTGCGGACGTATCCGCTCATTGAAAAGATGACGGAGGCGCGTATTGGGGCCGGGCAGCCCAGGAGCATCGTTTTCAATGCGAAAATTCCGGCCATGCCGGAGGGCGACTGGCGGGTCAAGGTGTCGTTGAACGTGGACCGCGGCATTTTCGAGGGGCAGGCGGTCTCGAACAACGTCGCAACGTTTACGAATACGCTGCATGTGACGGTTCCGGCCGTCCAGGCGGATGGGGGGGCGTTCGGGGTCAAGGCCTGTGGTGAGACGTTGGTGCGGTTGCTGGGGGTGCCGTCCGACGGCGGCTTGCTGGGGCTGGAGGCGTCGGGCATCGGGGACATGCAGATTCTGGGAACGTCGGGGGATCTGCCGACGGAGGCGCGGACCTGGCCTGTCTTGGCCGGTTCGGGCGAGGCCTGGATGCCGATGAGCAGCGTCCCGGTTCCGGATGCGACTTATTTGCTGGTCAAGAATCCGGGCGCGGCGGAGACGGTGACGTTGTCGCTGGGGGCCTTGGAGACGAGGGTGACGGGGGTGTTGCCGACGACGCTGGCGCGTTCGACGCCGGCGGTGCTGTCCATGACGGGGCTTGGGCTGAAGGGGATGACGTCCGCGGAATTGTGGAAGGACGAGACGGTGGTGGCGACCGCGACGGAGGTGGCGGCGGAAAGCGACACGAAGGCGGCGGCGACGTTCGCCTTGGCGGATGTCGAGCCCGGGACCTATTCGGTGAAGGTCCAGGTCGCCGGTGAAGCCTACGACGTGCCCGGGACGGTGGAGGTTGCGGCGGTCCGGGTCGGGGCGAAGCTCAAAGCCTGGCTGGAGATGCCGGCGTCGGTCCGAGACGGGCGTGTGTTCACGGGGTACGTCTGCTACCAGAACGTGGGCGATGCGGACATGGTGGCGCCGCTGTTCAGCGTGAGCGGCCGTGAGTCGACGACGAAGGTGTCGGCGACGTTGACGACGGGGCTTCAGGCGAACCGTGCATACGTCATCGGTGCTTCGCCGACGGAGCCGCGGAACATCTTGAAGGCTGGCGAAAAGGGGCGGGCGGCATTCTACTTCTCCAGCCAAGGGCAGTATCACATCGATTTGCAGCATGTCCTGTCTGGGCAAGGTGCCGACCCGGAGGCCTATGTCAACGCTTGGTGGGCGCGGGAACAGGAAAAGGTTGCGACCGCCGAGGCAAAGGCGGAACGGCAGCAAATCGCCTTGGATCGTTGGAAAGCCAAGTTGGACGAATACGCTGAATTGGCCGAACATATCCGCATCGAACGAGGGGCCTTGCGAGGATATTTGCACAACGCGGAAGATGGGGGCGCCATAGCAGGAGCAACACTTCGCCTGATGTCAACGAACGGCGGATTTGTCGAAGAGCTGACAACGGACATGTATGGGGCTTTTGCCAGCCGAGAGTTGCCTTTTGGCTGTGCTGTTCGATTGGAATCGGATTTCTATGCTTTCGTGGGCGATGGCGCAGGACCTTATGTTCTGGATGCCGTCTTGGATGTAGTTGTGACTGGGCGGATGCTGGGCGTCCTTAGCGGACATGTGGTCGATGCAGAAACGGCGGAAGGGGTGGAAGGTATCCCTGTTCAGGTGACCAACGGAACCGGGGCCGTTTGGACGACGACAACGACATCGGATGGCAGTTTTGAGATTTCGGGTTTGCCGGATGGGACTTGCCAGGTCAGGACGACGACCAGTATCGGCTGGATGGCATCTGTGACGGAGAATGTGACTTTTGACGACGAGCATCGTACGGCAGAGGTGACGTTGGAAGTGAACGAGGGAACGGCATGGATGGGGACATTGCGCCAGAAGGGCACGGACGAAGCGATTGCCTCCGTATCGATTCTGCTGGCCCACGGAGACGGGTCGATCGAGGCGAATGCGCGGACGGGTGAGGATGGCGCATTCCTCTTCCCTGCCTTGCCTGCGGGGCGCTATCACCCTGTCTTGTGCGATGCACGGTGGAGTTTGGAAGAGGGGACGCCCGAGGTGGTCGTCGAGGGGGGCGAGGTTTTGCATGAGGAAGACATCGAGGTCGTCCCTGGTGCGGCGTTCCGCGCTTTGCCACCCAATGGATATGCCCCGTTTACGGCCTACTTCGAGGTCTTGGCGACGAAGGATGCCGAAGAGGCCACAGCCTTTGCATGGGACTTGGATGGCGATGGCCAGGTGGACACGACGGATGCGTTGCCGTCCTGGACGTATGAGGAACCTGGCTTCTACGATGCGACGCTGTGGATGACGCTTGCAAATGGAGAGGTGGTGGAGACAACCGTGCCGAATTGCATCCATGTTCGAGTTCCACGGGCAACGATCTACCAGGATGATGTTGTCGTGCTACTAGAGGATGACTCGGTCAACCTTGGCGAGTACGAGGCCGTTGCTTTCAGCGACGGCGTGCTGACGCTCCTCCGCCAGGTGGAAGTGCCGACGCAGGAACTGGCCGTGGGCAAAAAGGTTGTCTTCTCCTATGCGTCCCCCGAGGATGGAACCGCTTGCGCGGCGGTCCGGATCGTCTCGCTGGAGGATTCCGGCGATGGAAGGTGGACGTTGGGAACAGAACAGCTGACGCAAATTGAAGATGTCTACAAGTCCCTCTCTCTGAACGCGGGGGTCAAGGATGACGAGGGCGAGCCTTCTACGGTTTCTCGCCGGGCGCGCATCCAACATGCGAAAACAATCAAGGAATTGCTGAAAGTCCGGCGTGGAGATGAACAGCCGCTTGTCAGCTATTCGGAGCATTACAGTGCGGCGCCGAACAAGGAACTTTCTTCCGACTACGTTTTCACCTCGGCGGATGGCCAGGAGGCCTTGCGTATTACGTTGAAGACCGTTGTGTCTGGCAGTGCGACGTTGAACGTGGACGGAGGCATTTCGGCAGGCAGTGGAACGTTCAGGACGACGACTTCTGTTTCATTCGCAGGCAACATGAGCCTTTTGAGCGAGGCAAGGATCCGGGGGGAATTGTCAAAACTTGAGCTAGGTACAGTCGATTGCGGGCAAGCTGGCAAGTTTACACTGCAAATTGATTTGCTAGCCAATGCAAGTGCAATTCTTAAAGGTGAGGGAGAGATTACGGGGGGCTATACATTTAGTAGCGATTTGTCTTTTGATTCGGAAACAGGCGAATTGTCAGAAGTCGTGACGTCATCCAGGGGGGGGGTTAACCCGCGTATGACCATTCTTGGCGAGACGAGCGCGGAGGTGTCGATGAAGCCTACGTTGACTTGGAAGACACCCCTTGGCTTCAATGTTGGTGTTTACGCACTGCTCGGATTGAAGGCTAGCCTTTCTGGCGGATACACGTATCGACAGGGTGGGTGGTTGTCCTCTCAATGCGACCCTGTTTTGTCTGCCGGTATCACCATTGGAGGAAATGGCATGTTGCCAATGTGGGCGCAGCGGGTGGATGCCTTTATGGAGCGATGGACGGCAGAGATGGCCTTGGCACAACGCATAGACCGTGAATTGGGGGCCGCTTTGGAGGCAACTGATAAAATGTTTCTTGAAGGCTTGGAATTCGCCAATAAAATAGAGGCAATCCGTAGCACTGATGTATCTATTGAATTGCTTGGCCTTATGAGCAAGTTGTCCGAAGGTATTGGAGTTGACGCTTCCTTGATGACCGCTTCAATTGGGGATCTTGAAATTGAGGAAAAAATGCGGGACGCAATGGATGGAAATCTTGTCCAAGGGACTCGGGAGCAGTTAGATTGGCTTGTGGCGGGAGGTTCTGGGCTATTTTCCTATGCGACGGCAATTGGTCGCGAGGGCAGAGAAGGCCTGACGCACTGGATCGACGAGGAAATGGGCGCACTGAATAGCCAATCGGATTACGTAAAAGATGCGCAGAAGGCCACGCAGCAGGCTTTACTGGGCGGTGTGCCAGAAGATGCCGAGCGATTCCGCCCAAGTTTTTCTGGGACTCGGTCGGATGCTCGTTCGCTGGGAGCTGTGGATCGGCGAGGGATCCTGGATGGTCTTCGTTCCGCGGCACGGGCGTATCGCGCTGCGCCGAATCGTGAAAACAAGGATGAATTAAGGCGTGCCCTGTCACGCTCAACCGCAAGCAATGAGGAAAAAAATAAGCTCCAAGGGCTGGAGTATCATGTCGGGAACACCGGGGGGATGGTTTCGGCGGATCAATTGGATGACGTTGCCGCGAATGGCCTTGATTTGCCGGAAATGGCGCAATATGGCAACTACCTCATGGACATGCAGTTGAAGTATGACGCTGTGAATGTCCCTCCCTCGATTGGTGTTGTGCAGGTTGTCGATTATGACATTTGCGGAGACGGGATGCCGTTGGTGTGGAAGGTTGTTGCAAACGAGGTTTTCGGAGAAGATATTTTCAGCCTTAATGGGTCGGACAGGGATAAGTGCGTCGATCATGACTTGCCAGTCATTTATAAGTTTTTCGGCGGGATGCATCCAACCGAATCTGACACAGACGGGGATGGAATGATGGATTATTGGGAGGATCAAAAGAAGCTTAGCCCAGGCAACGCCCAAGGGGATGATGGCCCAGAAGGCGACCCGGACGGGGACGGGCTGGTAAATTACGACGAGTATCAAGGGAAGTTGAACGAGGCGGATCCACAGCCCAGCACTCGCAGAACCCTGGGCGATGCTGCGGATGAGCCAGCTGATAACGCGACGGAACCGAGGGATCCAGACACGGATGGTGGAGGAGTGCCCGACGGGGATGAGCTCCTGTTTGGGTTGAATCCGCGTGATCCGCGCGATGACAACAGTCTGTGCAAGACGTGCGCGGTGGAGGGGGAGGAATATCATGGGTGCACGTGTTTGGAGAAGTTCGGGCACAATGCGCCGGTGAAGTATGTGAACGGGCAGTTGCATTGCGAATGTGGCGGTTGTCCGGAATGCCAGCCGCTTGACGATTCCGACAACGGTTCGCCGGTGCAGTCTTGCGATCCGAACGAGATTGTGGGGCCGGCGGGGTTTGGGGACGTGGAGACGGAGCGGTATGTGGCGCCGGGGACGGAGCTGGAGTACTACATCTACTTCGAGAACAAGGCGGATGCGGTGGCGGCGGCGCAGGAGGTGTGGGTGACGCTTCCGCTGGATGCGAACATGGACTGGTCGACGTTCGAAGCGGGGGTGGTGATGGCGAACAATACGATGGACATCGGGCTGTCGGGGTTGCAGTCGGGGACGAGCCAGGTGTCGATGGCGACGACGGCGTTCGACATGCGTTCGAGCGTGGCGCTGGACCTGGTGAACGGGGTGGCGACGTGGTATCTGCGGGTGGTGGATACGAACACGTTCGACGAGTGGCCGGAGGATCCGTATGCGGGCTTCCTGCCGCCGAACACGACGAACTACTGCGGGGAGGGGTATGTGACGTTCAAGGTCCGTGCGCGTGAGGACCTGGCGCTGGGCGACCGGATCGCGGCGTGCGCGGAGATCGTGTTCGACTACAACGATCCGATCGTGACGGATCCGTCGTGGTGGAACCTGGTGGCGACGAACGTGACGGTGTCGTTCGGCGAGGAGGGCGCGCTGGGCGAGAAGGAGTGCATCCTGGGGCAGGAGCTGGGCGAGCTGCCGGAGGCGGAGGGGCCGGAGGGGTATCTGTTCGGTGGATGGTGGACGGAGCCGGACGGGCACGGGCGGCAGGTGGACGAGACGACGGTGGTGGGGGACGGGATGCAGCATCTGTATCCGCTGTGGACGCTGAACGGGAGCCGCGTGACGCTGGATGCGAACGGCGGGACGGGGGGCACGGAGTCGGTGACGGCGATCTTCGGGCAGGCGATGCCGGTGGCGGCGGCGCCGGCGTTGTCGAAGTACACGTTCCTGGGGTATTTCGATGCGACGAACGGGGGGACGCAGTACTACGACGGGGCGATGCAGGGCGTGACGAACTGGGACCGGGTGGACCCGGAGGT
>JAZQOP010000014.1:0-8050 GCA_045627965.1 Kiritimatiellia bacterium
CTTCCCCCCGCCGCAGGAAACGCTGGAAGCCGCACAATGTCCTGGCAGCACTCGCCGTCACGGATGCGGCGGCTTGCGCCCCTGCCGGGCCCGAAGCCCGAGCGCCGCCGCTCCAGTTGAAATTCGACGAAAAGGCACGGCGCGACGGGAATCGTCCACGTCGCGCCATGCCTTGCGCCGCCGGCGGCGCCGAACGGCCGGCCCGGGCCCCGGGCTACTTCGAGAGCGCCTTCAGCAGCGCCGCCGCCTTGTCCGTCTGCTCCCAGCTGTAGCACTTGAAGTCCGCATCCCCCTCCTTGCGGCCGAAATGCCCGTACTGGTTCGTCTTGGAGTAGATCGGGCGCAGCAGGTCGAGCTGCTTGATGATTTCCGCCGGCTTCAGGCCGAAGACCTTCCGCACGGCGCAGGCGATCTCCTCGTCCGCCACCGTCCCCGTCCCGAAGGTATCCACCAGCACGCTCACGGGGTCCGGATAGCCGATGGCGTAGGCCAGCTGGACCTCGCAGCGGTGCGCCAGCTTCGCCGCGACGATGTTCTTCGCGATGTAGCGCGCCATGTAGGCCGCGCTCCGGTCGACCTTCGACGGGTCCTTCCCGCTGAACGCCCCGCCCCCGTGCCGGCCCATCCCGCCGTAGGTGTCCACGATGATCTTCCGGCCCGTCACGCCGCAGTCGCCCTGCGGCCCGCCGACCACGAAGCGGCCCGTCGGGTTGATGTGGTAGACGGTCTTCGCATCCAGGAGCTTCGCGGGGACCACCTTCCGGACCACCTTCTCGATCACGTCCTTGCGGATCTGGGCCAGCGTCACCTTGGGCGAATGCTGCACCGACACCACCACCGTGTCCACGCGCACCGCCTTGCCCGCCGCGTCATACTCGACCGTCACCTGGCTCTTTGCGTCCGGGCGCGCCCACGGGAGCTTCCCCGCCTTCCGCAGCTCCGTCACCTTCCGCATGATCCGGTGCGACAGCAGGACCGGCAGCGGCATCAGCTCCGGCGACTCGTCGCACGCATAGCCGAACATCATCCCCTGGTCGCCGGCGCCCTGCTCCGCGGTCGCCTTCCCTGCCGCCTTCGCCGCCGTCACCCCCTGCGAGATGTCCGGCGACTGCTTGTCCAGCGCCACCAGCACCGCGCAAGTATTGCCGTTGAAGCCCATCTCGTCCCGGTCGTATCCGATCCGGCAGACCGCCTCGCGGACCACCTTCGGGTAGTCGATGACGGCCTTCGTCGTGATTTCCCCGGCAATGACCACCATCCCCGTCTTTGCCAGCGTCTCGCACGCCACGCGGCTGGCCGGATCCTGCGCCAGGCACGCATCCAGCACCGCGTCCGACACCGCGTCGCACAACTTGTCGGGATGCCCCTCCGACACCGATTCCGACGTGAACAACCGCCCCTTCGGGCACACCTTCGCGACCTTCTTCGTAGCCATGTCCATTGCCTTTCTGTTGATGAGTTGAATCTCGTTTGGACCGGCGAATCCTACCCCGCCGGCCCCCTCCGCGCAACCAAAACACGCTCCGGCCCCGAAGAAAACGGCCCCGCCGCCGCGGACCGTCCGGAAACACGCTTCCATTGCGTGGAAAAACGGGCCCAACACGTTTCCCTTGCGTGGAAAAGTGCGGGCGGGACGAAAAAGCCCGCGCATTCCTGCGCGGGCCGAAGAGGATGGAGCCAATGGGCGGATTCGAACCGTCGACCGTCGCATTACGAATGCGGTGCTATGCGTAAATTTTCTAAGAAATTTTATCATGCCGTTTTTATCGGGCAAAAATCGGGCAAAATTCTTGCCGCTTTTCGGTTCATCCAGACTAGCGGTTCCATGACTTTTCCAGATGAAAATATAGCTCCTCAGCAAAAGGGATTCAAGCATCATCTGCCCTCAGATGCGTTCGCCCCTGATCTATGGAGGCTTCAATCCACTCCATACTTTTATCCTCCGCTGCTCCTCGTCACTTCACGACCAGGAGCTCGTCCCAGCGGGTGGTGTAGCGGCTGGAGAGCATGGCGCGTTTCATGCGCCACTTCTGCGCTGTTCCGGCGGCGGCGAAGAAGATGGTGCCACGGCCTAGGCGGGAGTTGATGGCGTCCACGGTGGCGGAGAGCTTCGATGCGGGGCGGTCGGAGGGGCGTCCGCTGAAGAGGTCGCCCGCTGCTCCTTCCTTTTCCAGACCGAAGAAGAGAACTCCGGCGCGTCGGTAGCGCTTGCCGGGGACGAACAGCCCTTCGACGGCGGGACGGAGGACAGACAGGATTTCCCCTGTTGCCGCCGTCTGTGTATCGAAGGCTACCCTGGCGGTGATGAACGGTGTCCACCAGCTGGAGTCATTCCAGCCCCCGGTCCCAGGAGGAGCGCATCCTGCACGAAGACGTTGGCCCCGGAGGCCACCATCCCCGTCTTCCGCAGCTTGGCGGCTCCCGCAGAGGCATGGGTCGCCACGGCCTCGCACAGGCTCTCCACGTCCGTGACGGGTTCTCCGAACATGCGTGAGACGTTCACGGACTGCGGGTTCTCCCTCTCCACGGGGTCAGCCTCCGTGGCTGGCACCCCTCGCAGCTCCATCGCCGTCCGGGCCACGGTCACGGCGAAATGCCCTCTGCGGAAGAACTCGGAACCGCACCTCGCCAGTTCCCAGGCGGTGGACACGCCGCCCCGCCTCAACCGCTCGGCCAGCCTCCTGCCAACGCCCCACACCTCCTCGACCGGGAGCCCTGCCAGCACGACCTTTGGGTCTTCCGGCATGACGAAGACTCCGCCCGGCAGCTTCTTCCCAATGTGATTGGCGATCTTCGCCAGGGTCCGCGTCGGCGCGAATCCGATTCCGCACGGCACTCCCGTCCATTGCAGCACACGGGCGCGTATGGCCTTGCCCAACGCCTCCCAGCCACCGGCCCGTCTGCCCGCGCCGTCATCGAAGTGCAGGAACGCCTCGTCAATCGAGTACTGCTCCACATCGGGCGTGAACGTTCCCAGAGTCGCGGCAATCCTCGCCGACATGTCCCCGTAGAGCTCGTAGTTCGAGGAGCGGAACACCAGCCCTGTCTTTTTCAGCTTGAAATACGGCGTTCCCATCTCCACCCCAAGCGCCTTGCATTCCGGCGACCGCGAAATCACGCATCCGTCGTTGTTGCTTAGCACCGCGACGGGCTTCCCCTCCAACCTCGGGTCGAAGGCCCGCTCGCAGGACACGTAGAAATTGTTGGCATCCGCCAACGCGATCATTCCGCTTCGGCCTCCGAACGGACAACGGCGAACCTGTGAATCACCGCCGTCACCACTCCGGAACACGCGCAGCTCCATCTCTCCGCTGAAGCGGATGGGCTTGTATGCGGGGTTGGCTGCTTCCAGCCAGACGCCGCCACGTCCCTTGCGCAGGGTCTTGACCGTGAACTCGCCGTCCACGCAGGCGATGACCACGGCCCCGTCCTCGGGTTCCAGCGAGAGGTCCACCACCAGCAGGTCCCCGGAGCGTATGCCCGCGCCCTCCATGGAATCCCCCTCGGCTCTCACATAGTACGTTGCCGCCGGTCTCGCCACCAGGAGCTCGTTGAGGTCCAGCGGCCTCTCCACATACTGCTCGGCCGGTGATGGGAACCCCGCCACAACGGCTCCGCCCATGAAGGGAATCGCCATCTTTCGCGGCTCTGCCGCCGCCGTGCCCACCTGTCTTGTCGTCGTCGCTTTCATCGCCAAGGAGCCTACCCCTCCGATAGATGGTCTTCAAGGATTATATTGAACAAATGTTCATCTCTCCGCCTTCCAAAAGCGGGACCATCTGCGCAATCCGCTTTCCCCCTTACCCTTCGTCCCGACTCAAATATCCCCGCGCCTACTCTTCCTCTTCCTTTTGCGTCCAGTCTCCGTAGGCCTCCCGCAGGTCCGTCAGAGCCGAATCCTCGGTTGCCAGCTCCGCCGCCGCGCGTGAGGCCAGCATTTCGGCGACATCCGCCTCTGTTGGCGGGGTCCGCTCCCATTTTCCGCTTTCATCATTCCACTCGACAAATCTTCCACGCACCGGTTGGTTCCTGAAGCGTTCCGCAAGACGTTTCCGCTGCACACTGCCAACCCATCCATCCAAGCGTTCGGCCGCTTCCCGGTCAAATCGGTTGCATCTTGAATAGTCTCCACATTGTTCGATCATGGTCAACAACCACTGCGATATGGTTTCCTTTGATTTTGGGGAATCACACCATTCCAATCCGGGAAATATCAGCAAACAACACAACTCCCATTCGATGGCGCTGTCTTGCCCGAACCGATTTCTGAACTTCGAGGCTAATTGCAAACACCTGTCAGTATCTCCCTCCGACAAAGTCAATCGCATCCAAGCAAGTATGGCAGCGATTCCAAGGCCGTCGGAATGGGGACATTCCAAGGCAATTTTCTCGACAATTTCCAAGGCTTCGTCTTTGCAGATTGTCATCGTTTGCATCAATGCCAACATGCGAGACAGCCGAACAGAAAACGCATTTGATGTGTTTTGCAGAGCCATTGCCACAGGCGTCCCAAGCTTTGATACGGCCAGATACTGTTCTGTCTCCGCCTTTGCCATTTCAAGCAGGACAGGACCCCATTCTTCTTCTTCCACAGTTATGAACCCACGCCCCTTCGCGGAGGAACGCCCTTTCAAGGCTGTGCCGACGCCAAGTCCATTTGCGATGGCCGTTCCGCAATACTCCGTTGACAACACGTCTTCTAAAATGCTCTGCACATCATTCCCGAAACAAATGTTGCATCCAGCCAATACAATTGTTGCTGCAACGACAGTCCTGTTGATTGTTTTGTGCATGTTTCTCCTCGTTCAGTTGTGATTAGGCCAATGCGAAACACCCGTTTGTCCGACATACACATCTAGCAAATCCCAGAATTGTTCACCTCCCCACTCAAAATATGCAAGCCCTTTGATATATCCGCTCGGAATGTCTGCATTGAATCCATAATTGACACCAAACATGAGCAATCGCCTTAGAACCGCTGCTGTATCATATATGTCTCCATAATCTGTGACATAATGTCCCCAGTCATCTGGCATGACATCTGGGCTGAGCTCCCAATTTACTGCCAACTCCGTGCCTGCATGATGTTCGTATATGTCCTGGAGGCCACAGGCGTGGCCTGTTTCATGGGCTAAAGCGCGGCCATCCCCTAAACCGCCGAGAAGCAAGCCGGATGATGAATTGCAGCCAACGACAAGATCTCCTTCCGCAGAATGGATACTTCCGACAAAATAAATCTCCATCCCTCCGGGCTGCGACAATTGTGCCTTTAGTGTCTGCTCAGCAGTTGACTTTTGAATCATATCAAAAAAGCCGCCTTCATCGGGAATATAGGAGAACGGCTCAATGGGAACAATTTGTAATCCGAGTTGAATCAACAGATCATTTGCGATTCTGAACATATTCCTTATCGTATTCGTGTTCGCCGCCGGAAGTTGATTGGTCGAAACCACAATCCCGACCTTTGCCGTCACCAGAGTCAGCGGCACAACCTTGACATGAAATGGCGGAAGATTCAATTCCCCGTGCGCACCTTCCACATCGACACGCACTTCGCCCTCGCCAAGGGCCACCCCACCCACTTTGACACACAAGCTCCGGTTTGTAGACAGCAAGCTCAGCATGTTGAGGGTTGTAGTCCAAACAAAGTTGGTTTGAGGAATAAGGCCATAAGGAGTGGGCTCCACAATGAACCAGCCATTACTCCCTAGGACAATGCCGCTGGGGTTGTCCTGCGGATAATCTGTTGTGGAAGTGAAAACGGGCTCCATTCGGACATCAAATGGCACCCACCATGTCCATTCCACGACAAAGGGTTCTGTGTTTGTCCAGCCGATTTTAACCTCGTTGGGCCCGCTGAAATGTGGTCCAGGCCAATCCAATAACGACACGTCAAAATGCCCGCTCTGCAAATCATCGATTTGATTCGTAATGCTGAAATGGTCAAAACTCTTCGGGCCACTTCTCCAATCAATTTCATGGCCATCAATTTTGATGACATCATCTACAAAGCCGGTGATGGTCACGTCCCTCACGACAGCATTCGACCATGGACGCTCCGTTGAAAAGGTCACGTCCAATTACCATAGCTCGTTGCGACGTCCGGCCATGACGGGCGGTTATCAATGTACTCCTGATAGAAGAGATTTGAAGATGTCGTCACCTCCCACCACACGTTTGATGCCGACGCGCTTGCACCTGCGGCGTATTCCGTCCCGTCGTCAATGCCGTCGCCATCCGTGTCGGGAAGGTCCGGGTCGCTGTGGCTGATGAGCCATTCCTCGCCGTCCGTCAGGCCGTCGCCGTCCGAATCCACGAGCCGGGCCGCCGTGTAGAAGCGCACCTTGTCGTAGTCTTCCAGGATGTTCGTGTCGGTGAAGCTCCCACCGCCATTCGTCACCGTCAGCACGCCCAAGAGGTCCCAGGTATCCGGCGATCCGCGGAACCGTTCGCCGTCCACGTTGCGCCAATGGGTGAAATCATTGGTTACCACCTCGTTCTCGTCGTTTGTGAACACCACCGTCTCGACCCATGACGTGGTGTGCATCGCCCGGCAGAACACCTGGACCTCGTCATTCGATTCCCAGGCGAAGTCGAAGTGGTAGTCCCCGTTCGTCGCCACCCAGGCGTTCGTGAACCGCAACCCGTTCGTATACGGGCCCCCACGCATGGGATATGCGGCTTCCAGCCGCGTGGCGATCTCCTCCTGCGCCGCCTTGTACAGCGGCCAGTCCAGCTCGTCCACGAGCGCGCCGGTCAGCGTCACGTCGGCGGAGTCCGGCTTGGCGAAGTCCGTCGTGCCGCTCCAGAGGACCGTGCCGTTGGAATCGCGGAGGACCGTCACGGAACCCACCCGCTCAGCCGAGAACGGAACCAGCCATGTCGCAAGGTCGCGTACGGCGGGAGCGGTGTCCCATGCCGAGGAGAACTCCTCCCACGCCGCAGGCAGCTCCCCCACGTCCTGCACAAGCGGCTCATTCCCGGGGGTCATCCGCCGATATTGGTTGCGCCAGATTTCGGCCTGCTCGGCAAGGTCCACCTTGCCCAGGACGATGCCGTCATCGGCATCGTCGGCCGGAGCCGTGTCCCCGTTATCCGTTCCAAATGCGGCGGGAACGAGGGCAATCCCAGCAATTCCCAGGCTTAGCGGCAAAAAATGTCTGTTCATGCGTACAACCATCCCGTCGAAGGCTTTCAACCAAGCCCCATTGTCCAAATCGGTCCCTCCCTGTCAACCGGAAAACGAGCCCAGATGGCTCCACGGTGGAAGTCTCCGTCGAAGTCTCCGTTTATACCCCATGGTACGAGGGGTGAGACTCTGACCGTGTCAACAGGGGCGAGACCTGGCTTGTAGGAAAGGATGTGCAAGTTGATATGTGTGGATTTTCGCGAGACGGACAAGAACATTCGTATGCACAAAAGGTGGGTTGCTTGATGCGGGGTTCCCGGGGACAGGTAAAGAAAACCGCCCAGACTCGATCCGGGCGGTCCCGGGAATGGGGCTTATCTACGCCTGCGATGGAAGTCCCGGTCCTCGTGGCGCCTCCCCGGCGGGGGTCAGGCGCCCCACAACGCTGCGGCCGTCGGTGGCCGACGCCCCGCGCGCGACGTAACCGAGCGCTTCGAGCTTGTCCACGAGCACCGTCGTCGTGGCCTTGGTGCGGTGGGCGAACGCCGCGAGTTCGTGCATCGTGGCCTCGCCGCCGAAGAAGAGCCGCGCCAGCACGTCGCCGTGCGACGGCAAAAGCCCTTTCAGCCCCGCCGCCGCCAATTCGTCCGCAAGCCACCGTTCCGCCCGTCCGTGGGCCCGCGCAAGAAGATGTCCGAGATTCTTTTTCATGGTCAACGGGTCGAACATAGTTAGACATCTAACCAATGTCAAACAAAAAATCATCCTGAAAGTTGCAGGCGCAGTTTGCCAGAATAACGGACACCGGACGGAAAGCAGGCCGGCCGGCGGGAATATCCCGTTTGCCAAATACTGGACACTCAAGCAGAATGGAGGCATGAACACTATGTCACGAATGGCTACGACGGAATACATCGGCGC
>JAZQOP010000015.1:0-3376 GCA_045627965.1 Kiritimatiellia bacterium
GGGGTCGGTGAAGGTGTTGGTGAGGGTGTTCGTGCCCCGGGCGACGGGGACGCCGGGGACGTCGAAGGTCTTGTCGGGATAGATGGTGCCGATCGCGCCGCCGACGGTGACGGTGCCGCCGGGATAGTTGACGGAGCCGACAGCGGTGAGGGTGGCGCCGGTCCAGGCGGCGGCGACGATCTGGTTCAGGTGGTTGAAGGTGTTGGTGATGTCGAGGCCGAGCTCGGAGCGGTCGATGGGGTTTCCGGCGGCGTCGTAGCGGTAGCGGGCGGCGTCGGAGGGGCGGGCGGCGTCGACGGAGACGTCGGGGGTGGAATCGGAGTAGTCGATGGACATGAGCTGGCCGCGGGCGTGGACGGAGTCTGCGGCAAACCATAAGAACCAGACCACACCAGTGTAAGAAGGATTGGTGTTGGGATTATGGGGTTGCATCTTTTTCGTTTTGTCATCATCTAAGGGCTTGTCCCTGGTTCAAAAAGGTCCATCCGACTGGTTGTCGTATGGAAAGATGCAATATGCATGGATTCTGATGGGGAAACGGAATCAAGCCCAAAGCCAATTTCAATGATATACACCCCGGGTTCATCTACGAGGTCACTTGCCTCGTAAGCGACAGTGGCGTGACCATGTGCGGGGACAAGAATTTTTCCCGCACCGCCACATGTGGTGGCGGACCATATAAAATGTGAGATTATAAATTGTTTCAGAATTTTGTCGTATTTTTTAATATGAAACGAAATATCATCCCTTCCCCTTTCCAGCACAATATCCTCATCCGTATCGTTAAGCAGCAGCACGGACAATGCTTGTTTAGGCGAAGCAAATTCGACAGGAGCAATCAAACAAGTCTTTAGGTCGGTGAAGCTCGAAGCAAAAGCCGGCAAAGACAACAAACATTGAACAAAAATGCCAACAAAGACTATCTTACAGGGAGTGAGTCGCATCATATTCATCTTGCATTTCCTTGTAATCTTCCTTTACTTTCCCCAAAGAGGTCTCGACTATCTCAACAAAAACCTTTCTAGCCTCCAATTGTGCCTCTTGGCGTGTACATCCGATCCCAAACCCTATTACCATTTGAATGGTAGTATTTGCAATAGACTCAAATTGCTCTGCGATATCGACATGTCCTTGCTCATGACTAATGATGAATGGCATCAATAGTCGATTTACATTTGGAGACATCCATACATCTTTCAATTCAAATTGAACAAAACTATTTCCTGCAAACACAGTACATTGCCATCCGCAGGATCGTGGACATCCAGGATATTCAAAACAAGAACATGAATATTCAAGGTCACGAAAATAGGCTCTAATATCGTAGTTCACAAAGCCACCCCAATCTTTCTGTTCTACATCTGGGCGTGGAATTCGTGAAAACATGGGTAATCCTAAAACAACATGTGGTCTTGTTGGGGAAATTGGATACAATCCAAATAAGTCAATCCGCATAAGTGGAAGATTTAGTAAAAAATCGCAGAGGCAAGTTCCGTGTACTTCCCCAATCGGATCCCTTGTCATCCAGCGACCCAAATGAGGAGAGTAGTAGCGGTAGCCATAGTAGTAGAGGGAAGTGGAGCGGTCAAACTCCTTGGAAGAAAAGAGGTGGCGGGGGAGGAGGGGGCCGGTGCGCGCGGAGAGCTGGCCGAAGGGGGTGTAGCGGAAGGTGGAGGCGACGAAGCCGGAGGGGTCGGTGAGGGCGATGAATCAGTGCCATTAAACGAAATTTTGGGACAAATGGGATCGCTTAACTCATTGCACAGCTCTTTTATGTCTTCCGGTGCTTGATCCAGCACCCGTTGATCCAGGGAAAGCCCGAATTGGGTGCAGGACAGAAAAATAATGCCGACGACCAGAGCTATTCTGTACCATTTAGTCATTATTCATTCCTCCTTTTTGCACATGCATATTTTCGCGCATTCGCAACGTGATAGCGCCTGTTCACGTAATCATCTGGATTTTCGTCATCTGGAATGCTCATAAGCCAATTCTCAGGTTCAGCCGTTGACGCTACAGGGCACATCTTCGGGATATGTTACCATCTTAGGTTCTTCAAAGGTCCTCGGTTGTCGCGGGGAGAGTGAAACATAAAATGTACATCATACAGCAACTGACCATCATTTTACGCATCCATGCCCATTTGCCCAAACAACCTCTCCGTTATCATCAAGGGAGTCAATCCAGTAGACTTTCATCCCTGAAGGGCTTTTCTCCGGCTTCCCGAAAATGATGATCGGTCCTGTTGCAATCCCAAGTTGCAACCCTGCCTTGTCGCAAATGAACATGGCAAACTGGATGGGGGTCACATTTTCCTCGACCCATGAAATCTGGTAGGGATATAGAGAATCCAGCGCCGCCGGCTTCATAATCATCCACGGATCGTCTTCAAATGTGGGATTTGAGGCCAAAACTTGATACTCAAAAACATGGAACAAGTCTAGCATGGTGGCTTTTTTCAAAATCATGCGAGGCGTACAACAACGGCTTAAGGTTTGGATACAACCTGAAATCTCATCCGGCACATCTAATCTTCCGGCCTGTGCCGC
Source organism: Kiritimatiellia bacterium (assembly GCA_045627965.1). GTDB lineage: Bacteria > Verrucomicrobiota > Kiritimatiellia > CAIQIC01 > Lenti-01 > RGIG3636. Next base: position 2,550 of record JAZQOP010000015.1, read on the forward strand.
CGAATCGCTCCGCCCCCCCGAGATACACCCCGTTGATAAAATAGAAATGCCCAAAATAAGTATCAGAAAAACAACTTTCACTCCGGCTCCACTCGACACATACATATCTTTCTCGCTTTGCAGGTCTTGTAACGGCTCTCAACTTCTTTGTCGGGAAATTCAACGGAAAAATACAAACTCTCTGGTGGGTAGGCGCTTGTAATCGGCGTCGCCTTTCGCAATTGGAGCCATTGGCTCCGATTCGGCACCAGATAATTTGTGTCATTACAGGCAGGGCGAAAAACAAAATGCACATCGTAGACCCAATTACCTTGTCCTGTACGCTGCCCACATCCAACTGGCGCGATTTTGTCATATGCCTCATTAAATGCATCCTTCCGGGGATGATACTCTGGAATGAACATGAGGACAGCGCGTCTACAGGGCCCGCAATGCCGAGAGCATTCTTCGGCTGACCTGACATCAATAAAATCGGAAAAGCCATGCTCTATTGCAACGTCTTTCCACGATTGACCTTTAGCCGGTTCAATGTACCAGCCGTCGCCTAGTGCAGCCCCTGCGCAATTGGCCATCCCCACAACAGGTGATGGTGGTCCGAAATCTTCCGCGACAACAACCACAAGGCCATCCAAATCAAAGTATCCTGTTGGAGAATTGCTGACTGCGGAATACAGGTTAAGCCCGCCATTTTCACCAATGGGATCGCGTGTCAACCAGCGTCCGAGAGGGGGCGTATAGCAACGATATCCATAATAGTATAGAGAAACAGAGCGGTCGAACTCCTTGGAAGAAAAGAAGTCGGATCGTAGCCATGTCGTTCTGTGGGC
>JAZQOP010000016.1:0-10828 GCA_045627965.1 Kiritimatiellia bacterium
TCCGTAGAGGTCGCCGGAGAAGCCGGGGATGTGGACCTCGACGGGGGCGGCGTAGAGGGCTTGGCGGGGGTCGGCGGCGTCGGGAAGGAAGGCGGCGGCGGGCCGCAGGGCGGTTTCGCCAGGGAGCTGGACGGAAACGGCGTAGACACCCGGGGCCGGGCGCAGAAGTTCGGCGGGGGGGCGGACGTTGGCGGTGGGGAGCCCGCGGGTGCGGCCGACGGCGCGTCCGTGGATGACGGGGCCGGCGAGCCGGTAGGGGCGGCCAAGCAGGTCGGCCGCGGCCGGGACATCGCCCTCGCGCAGGCATTGGCGGACAAGCGTAGAGGAGATTTTCTGCCCGTCGTCGCGAAGGACCGGGGGGACGAAGAGGGCGCGCAACGGATTTTCGGGGTCGGCTTCGCGGGCGTTTCGGTCGAAGGTGTCCGGGGTGCCGGCACGGCGGGCGCCAAAGGTGTAGTCGGTGCCGGCGACGACGGCTTGGAGGCCGGGGCATTCCTGGCGGAGGCGGCGGAGGAAGTCGGCGGGGGGGAGGGCGGCCAGGGTTGCGTCGAAAGGCCAGGTCAGGACGGAATCGATGCCGGTGGCGCGGATGAGGCGGGCGGTTTCGTCGGCCGTGCTCAGGCGGAGGGGGGGGTGCCCCGGGAACAGGACGTCGGCGACGTGCGGGGCGAAGGTCAGGGCGGCGGAGGCCCCCCCGAGGCGGGCGGCTTCGGCGCGGGCGGCGGCAAAGACGGCGGCATGGCCGCGATGGACGCCGTCGAACTGGCCCAGGGCGATGGCGCGGATGGGCTTTTTGGGGGCGTCTTCCAGGGCGGGGCAGCCGGGCACGCTCCACTCGAAGGGGAACGTGCGGCATTGGCGCGGCCGGACGGGGTAGATGGCGCAGCGGTTCTGCGGGGTCAGGAAGATGCAGGCGTCGGAGCCGGCGCGGTCGGCGAGGGCGAGCCCGGCGCGGTTGGGGGCGATCGTGGCGTAGCGGTCGATGAAGTCGCCGGAAGAAATGCCAAGGAAGGCGGCGATGGCGGCCGGATCGCCGGCCTCGAGGCGCACGAAGCCCGGCCAGCGGCAGCAGGTTCCGCATTGGCGGCACTGGAAGGTCTCGGGCGTGGGCAACGGGGCGCGGCGCCGGGGGGGGGCGTGAAGGCGCCAGGGCAAGGAAAAGGCACCGGGGGCCCCGGTGCCTTTCCGTCGCGCCCGGCTAGTCGACGACGATCTTGTGGAAGAGCGGCGGGACGGGGACCGGGGTGGGGGAGAGGGTGATGCCGGAGGCGATGTAGGGAAGGGCCTGGTCGAGCTTCTCCTGGCTGTTGGCGTGGAGGACGACGAGGGGCTGCCCCTTCTCGACGCGGTCGCCGATCTTGACGAGCCCGGAGGTGCCGACGGCCGGGTCGATCTTGTCGTCGGTCTTCTGGCGGCCGCCGCCCAGGACGAGGACCGCGCGCCCGATGGCGTCGGCGGAGACCCCGGAAACGTAGCCGGACTCGGGCGCCGGGACGGGATGGACGATCGAGGCGTGCGGCAGCTTGGAAAGGTCGTCGAGCGTCGAGACGTCGGCACCCTGGATGGCGGCCATCTCCTTGAACTTGGCAAAGGCGGCGCCGGAGGCGATATGGGTGCGAAGGATGGGCATGGCTTCCTCGACCGTGGCGGCCTTGCCGGCCAGGACGAGCATCTCGGCGGTGAGCTCGAGCGTGACCTTCATGAGGTCGTCGTCGAGGTGCTGCCCCTGGAGGCATTCCATCGATTCGATGATTTCCAGCGCGTTGCCGGCGGTCCGGCCGAGGGGCTGGTTCATGTCGGTAATGCAGGCGATGATGCCCTTGCCCATGGCCTTGCCGACGCGGACCATGGAGTGCGCGAGGGCTTCGGCATCCTCGAGGGTCTTCATGAAGGCGCCGGAGCCGACCTTGACGTCGAGGACGAGCGAGTCGATGCCCTCGGCCATCTTCTTGCACATGATGGAGGCGGTGATGAGGGCGATGGAGGCAACGGTGCCGGTGACGTCGCGGAGGGCGTAGAGCTTCTTGTCGGCAGGGGCGATTTCGCCGGTCTGGCCGATCATGGAGAAGCCGCACTTCTGGATGGTGGCGATGAAGTCCGCCTCGGATAGGTTGACGTTGAAGCCGGGGATGGACTCGAGCTTGTCGAGGGTGCCGCCGGTGATGCCCAGGCCGCGGCCGGAAATCATGGGGACGGCGACGCCGGCGCAGGCGGCCAGCGGGGCGAGGATGATGGAAACCTTGTCGCCGATGCCGCCGGTGGAGTGCTTGTCGACCTTGGGGGCGGCAATGGCGGAGGTGTCGACCATGGAGCCGGAGTGCATCATGGCGTCGGTGAGGGAGGCGACTTCCTCGGGGGTCATGCCCTTGAGGTAGATGGCCATGGCCATCGCGGCCATCTGGTAGTCGGGGATGGCGCCGGCGGTGTAGCCGTTGATGAATTCGCGGATTTCGGAATCGGAGAGGGCGAGGCCGTCGCGCTTCTTTTCGATGACCCATTGGGGGACCATTTGTGCCATGGGGGGGCTCCTGTGTTGACTTTGTTCTGTAAAAAGGAAGAATGCCACGGAGGGGGACGCGGGGCAAGCCGAAAGGGCGGGGGTCAGTTACAACAAAACCGGATAAAAAGTGACGGGATGCGGCGGAGGCGTTGGCGTGGGCGGCGATGCGGTTGTCCAAGATGCGTCGGGGATGGGGTGGATGACTTCTTGGCGGAGAAACCCTCCTGGCGTCCCCCGCCCGAAGGCCGTGTGTCCCTGACCGGTCTCATTGTAGAACTCACGAAAAGGGGGGGGCGTGCGGCGAAATGGGTTGACAATCGGAGGGGGGGAGGGTAGGGTTCGCGCGTTTCCGGGGCCGAGAAGGCCCGATTGTTCTTTCACACGGCCAGGCATCGGCGGTCCGTCCGCCCTTGCGTGGTTGAGGGATGCGTTCGCAATTATTGCCCGATGGTGTAATGGCAGCACACGACCCTTTGGAGGTCAGAGTCGTGGTTCGAATCCACGTCGGGCAACCAAACCGTCGCGAGGCCGGCCAAGCGTCGGGCGGCGGTGGCGAAGGAGGTCTCGCGTGTGGGGAAGGATGCCGGAAACGAAACAGGACGCGCGAAGACATGGAAAGCCACATCAAGATTTTCAGCGGGAATGCGAACCGCCCTCTTGCGGAGAGGATTGCGGACCGGGTCGGCGTGCCGTTGAGCGAGGCGCGCGTGGAGCGGTATCCGGACGGGGAGATTTCGGTGCGTTTCGAGGAGACGGTGCGTGGGCGCGACGTCTTCATCGTGCAGCCGACGGGCCTGGAGCCGAACGAATACCTGATGGAGCTGCTGATCATGGCGGACGCGGCCCGGCGCGCGTCGGCCCGGATGGTGACGGCGGTGATCCCCTATTTCGGCTATGCGCGCCAGGACCGGAAGGACCGCTCGCGCGTGCCGGTGACGGCGAAGCTGGTGGCGAACCTGCTGGTGGCGTCGGGGATCGGGCGCGTGGTGACGATGGACCTGCACTCGCCGCAAATCCAGGGGTTCTTCGACATTCCGATCGACCATCTCTACGCGGCGCCGGTCATCGTGAAGTATCTGAACGAGACGCAGGAGTCGCGCGGGGGCGACCGCGTCGTGGTGGCCCCGGATCCCGGCGGCCTGAAGAACGCCTATTCGTATTCGCAGCGCCTCGGTTCCGCCCTGGCGTTCTGCGGCAAGCAGCGGACGAGCCCGACGGACGTCGAGTCGATCGACCTGGTGGGCGACGTGGCGGGGAAGGACTGCATCCTGGTCGACGACCTGACGTCGACGGCCGGGACGCTCTGCGGGGCCGCGTCGCTGGCGATGGCGCACGGGGCGAAGTCGGTCCGCGCGGTGGTGAGCCACTCGTTGCTGACGGACGAGGGGCTGGCGCGCCTGGCGGCGAGCCCGATCGACGAGATCGTGATGACGGACAGCCTGCGCCATCCGGAGCGGGCGGTCCCGGAGGGGATCCGCACGACGGTGCTGTCGGTCGGCAACCTGCTGGGGGACGCGCTGAAGAGGATCTATGGGAACGAATCCGTTTCCAAGTTGTTCGAGACATAGCAAGGGAGAACAAGCAATGAACAGTACAACACTGCAAGCCAAACCCCGCACCGCGAAGGGGAAGGCCGCCTCGGGGCGCCTTCGCCGCGCGGGATGGGTCCCCGCCGTCGTGTACGGCGAAGGGCGCCCGGGACGGGACATCCAGCTGGACAGCCATGATTTCGTGATGGCGCTTCGCCGCCACCGCAGCGAGAACATGGTGGTCGACCTGGCCGTCGAGGGCGAAGAGAAGAGCTGCAAGGCCATGTTGAAGGCGCTGCAGCACGACCCGCTGTCGGGCCGGATCATCCATGCGGACTTCTGCGAGGTTTCGCTGACGAAGCGCGTGGAGATCGAGGTGCCGGTGACGCTGGTCGGCGACGCCTACGGCGTGCTGAACGAGGGCGGCATCCTGGAGCACGTGCTGCGCACGTTGACGGTCCGCTGCCTGGCGAGCGACATCGTGGAAGAGGTCCAGGTCGACGTGAGCGACCTTCGTGCCGGCCACACGCTGCATGTCAAGGATGTGCAGCTGGACCGCGCGAAGTACGAGATTGACGACGATCCGGAGCAGGTCATCGCGGCCATCGCGATCCCGCGGAGCAGCACGGACGAAGCCGCTGCGGCCGAGGAGTCTGCGGGTCCCGAAGTCATGACCGAGACGAAGGCGGCCGAAAAGGCGGCCGCGGAGAAGTCCGAGAAGAAGTAGCGCGGCTGGGCCGGGCAGGTGAACGTACGCAATAAGGGTGACGAGACGGCATGAAGATGGTCATCGGGCTAGGCAATCCCGGACGGGCATACAAGGCCACGCGGCACAACGCGGGGTGGATGGTGCTCGACGAGTTTGCGTCGCGCCACGGGGTCCGCTTCCACAAGGCCGCGTTCCGTCCGGTGGAGACCGCGAAGGTCTCGCTGGAGGGCGTCGGCACGGTGCTGCTGGTCAAGCCCCTGACGTACATGAACCTGAGCGGCACGGTCCTTCCCACCCTGATGAGGAAGAACGGCGTGAAGCCCGAGGACCTGGTGGTGGTGCTGGACGACGTGAGCCTGCCGTTGGGCAAGCTGCGGATCCGGGCCGGCGGAAGCGCCGGCGGGCACCACGGGCTGGAATCCGTCATCGAGCATGGCGGTTCGAGCGCGGTTCCGCGGCTGCGCGTCGGGATCCTGACGGGGGAGCGGGAAGGGCGCGACCTGAAGGACTACGTCCTGGAGCCGATGGGCCAGGCGGAGCTGCAGCAGCTGGCGGACAGCGCCAAGCGTGCGGCGGACGCGCTGGACTGCCTGCTGGTCCAGGGCATCACCCCAGCCATGAATGGCTTTAACTAGGAGCAAAGAGTGAACAAGTACGAGGCAACGATCATCTTTCGGGAGAGCCTGAAGGATACGGACTGGGACGACGCCGTTGCGGCGGTGCGTTCCGAGATTGAACGTCTGGGCGGGAGCCTGGACAGCTGCACGCGGATCGGGAAACGCGAATTCGCGCGCATGATGAAGAAGGAGACGGGCGGCCATTACGGGCTGCTCGGGATTTCGCTGGCCGGGGACAAGGTGGCGCCGCTGCTGGCCCGCCTGAAGCTCAACGAGCAGGTCTTCCGGATCCAGGTGGTGACGGCCAAGGCGGACGCGCCCGCCCCGAAGGCCGCCGCGGAAGGGACCGAGGATGGCGGCATACAATAAGGTCATCCTCGTCGGCAACCTGACGGGCGACCCGGAGGTCCGCCGGATCGGCGGGTCCGGGACGGCGGTCTGCACCTTGCGGCTGGCCATCGACGATTCCTACCAGAACCGGAACGGCGAAAAGGTCGACCGGGCGGTGTTCGTCGATTGCGACGTCTGGGACAAGCAGGCCGAGAACTGCCAGCGCTTCCTCTCGAAAGGCTCGCCGGTCCTGGTGGACGGGCGCCTGCAGATGGATACGTGGCAGGACCGCGACACGGGAGCGAACCGGAGCAAGCTGAAGGTCCGCGCCGAACGCGTCCAGTTCCTGTCCAGCCGCCGCGACGGCGGCGCGCAGCAGGGTGGCGCGGCGGCACAGCCGGCCGGCGGCTACGACCGGCAGCCCCCCGCGCCGCCGACCCCGTCGACATTTGACGACCCCCTCCAGCAGCCTGGCGGGGATGAGGATATTCCGTTTTAACGATTGGAGCGAAACAAGATGAACGACAAGAAGAAACGTGCTCCGCGCCGTGACGCGGGCCAGGACGAACCTGCGCGCAAGCGCACTCGCATGCTCAAGGCGGACCAGGTGGTCGACTACCGCGACCACGAGTTCCTCCGCAAGTTCATGACGGAACGCGGGAAGATCCTGCCGGGCCGCGTGACGGGCGCGAACAGCAAGCAGCAGCGCCAGATCAAGAAGGCGATCCGCCGCAACCGCGTGATGGGGCTTTTGCCCTAGGAAGAGAGGCCAGAAATGGGTAAGAACATCGAAATCGTCCTGCTGGACGACGTCAAGGACCTGGGTCGCAGCGGGGATACCTGCCGCGTGAAGACGGGCTATGCCCGCAACTTCCTGTTCCCGAAGAAGCTGGCGACGGTGCTGACGCCCGGGACGGCCCGCCTGATCGAGAAGAAGAAGCAGGATGCCATCGCGCGCCTGGCCAAGGAAAAGGTCGACGCCGAGAAGCAGCTGAAGGCCCTCGAGAAGCTGGTTGTCGCGTGCACGGTCAAGGCGAACGCGGACGGCCGCCTGTTCGGGTCCGTCGGTCCTGCCGAGATCGTGGCGAAGCTGGCCGAGATGGGCTTCACGCTCGAGAAGAAGCAGATCCACATGGACGAGCCTTTCAAGGCCCTGGGCGAGCACGACGTGCACCTGCACCTGCATCCCGAGGTCAAGGGCGTCCTGAAGGTCAAGATCTCGGCCGAGACCGTCGCCGACGAAGGCGCCGCCGCGGAATAAGGCCCCGGCATGGCGCGCGCCGACGGAAAGAAGCCGAACGGCCAAGCGACCGCGGGCGGTTTCGAAGACCGCCCGCGGCCCGCTTTGCGTAGCGGGGACAGGCTCCCCCCGTCGAACCTCGACGCGGAGAGGGGGCTGCTGGGGTGCATCCTGCTGGAATCGGACACGCTGGTCGACCGATGCATCGAGAAGCACGTCGAGGCGTCGTCGTTCTACCTGGAGGCGCACCGGGAGATCTACGAGACGATCCTGGGGATGCACGAGCGGCGGGAACCGGTCGACGTGCTGACGGTGATCGGCCGCCTGCGCGAGGAGCAGCGGCTGGAGGGGGTGGGGGGCGAGGAGGCGCTGTATGCCTTGTCGGAAGGGGTGGCGACGACGGCGCATGCGGGCTACTTCATGGAACGCGTGTGCGACTGCCACCTGCGCCGCCGCGTGATCGGCGCGGCGACCGACATCGTGGAGCGGTGCTACGACGCGGACCTGGAGGCCGACCAGGTGGTGGCCCAGGCCGAGCAGGACATCCTGTCGATCAACGAGGACCGCCCGGGGGAGGAGCGCTCGTGGGCGGGCGTGATCAAGTCGGAGTTCGGCGTGATCGACAAGATCGCGCGCGAACGGAAGGGCCTGACGGGGCTGTCGACGGGGTTCGTGGACCTGGACAAGCAGACGCTCGGGATGCAGCCGGCCTCGATGATCGTCCTGGCCGCCCGCCCGTCGATGGGGAAGACGTCGCTGGCGCTGAACATTGCGGAAAACGTGGCGCTGGGGCCCCGCAAGCAGGAGGCGCGCCCGGTGGCGGTCTTTAGCCTGGAAATGAGCGCCGACGCCCTTGCCCGGCGCATGATGTGCGGCTATGCGCACGTTTCGGCGTTCAACCTGGCCAAGGGGATCGTGGGGCGCGACGACGTGCGGAAGCTTTCGGCTGCGGCGGACGTCCTTTCGAAGGCGCCGATCTATTTTGACGACACGCCAGGCCTGGAGGTCTCGGAGCTGCGCGCCCGCGCGCGCCGCCTGCGGCACCGCAACGGGATCGAGCTGGTGGTGATCGACTACCTGCAGCTGCTGCACTACAGCAAGTTTTCGCGCGACGGCTTGCAGCGCGAGACGGCGGCGATCTCCCAGGGGATCAAGGAAATGGCGAAGGAGCTGAACGTCCCCGTCCTGATCCTGAGCCAGCTGAACCGCGCGGCGGAGACGCGCGACTCCAAGAGCGGCAAGCCGATGCTGTCGGACTTGCGCGATTCGGGCGCGATCGAGCAGGACGCGGACGTGGTGATGCTGCTGCGGCGGCCGAGCCGCTACGACAACGACCCCGACCACGAGGACGAGCGCCTGGCGATCGTCGACATCGCCAAGAACCGCAACGGGCCGATCGGCAAGGTCAAGATGGATTTCGACGGAGCCCTGACGCGGTTTTCCGACCGGGTCGAGAAGGTGGGCCCCGACGGGTTGTAGGAACGTTATTTCATCGCAGGAAAGCAGGAGGACCCCATGACGCCGATTCGCCTTGTTCGTTTCGTGGCCTGGGGCCTTCTGGCGGGGCTTGTGCTGGCGGCCTGGACGCCGGCCGCCTGGGCGGTGCGGATCACCGACATCCGCGTGGAGGCCCTCGGCGGGATGGGGGTGAACGCGGGGCAGGTGCTTTCGATGGTGCGGACGCGCCCCGGCGAGGAGCTGGACCGCGGCATCCTGAGCGAGGACGTGCGCCGCCTGAAGGAGTGCGGCCACTTCTCGTATGTGGAAAGCCGGCTGGAAAATTCGCTGGACAGCCGCGGGGCGGTCCTGGTGTTCAAGGTGCAGCCGCGGCCGGTGATCCGGAAGCTGACGGTCGAGGGGGCCTCGTTCTATTCCAACGGGAAGATCCGCGACCTGATGGGCATCAATGCCGGGGACCGGGTCGACGGGGCGACGCTGGGCGAGGGGGCGATCGCGGTGCGCCAGGAGTATCGAGAGGACTACTTTCCGAACACGAAGGTGCGCTGGGCGCTGACGCCGGTCGAAGGCGACCCGTCGATGGTCGACGTCCTGATCCAGGTGGACGAGGGCGAGCGGATGCTCGTGCGGAAGATCATCTTCAAGGGCCTCGAAAGCCTGAAGCCCAAGGAGCTCCGCAAGCGGATGACCCAGAAGCAGTCGACCTGGCTGAGCATCTTTACGGGCGACGGCGAATACAAGGCGGCGGCCCTGCTGGCGGACCGCGAGGTGATCCGCAAGGCGCTGATGGACGTCGGCCACCTTGGCGCGGAGGTGTCGGCGCCGACCTACGTCCGGGTGGACCGCAAGAAGATCGACGTGACGTTCGAGATCGACGAAGGACCGCTCTACACGCTGGACGACTGGCGGATCACGGGGATGGAGACGTTCCCCGCGGCCGCCGTCGAGGGCGGCATCCTGGTGCGGAAGGGGGAGGTGGCGTCGCTGCAGGGCATCGAGCAGGGCGCGCAGAACATCTCGGACTACTACGGTTCGCGCGGCTACATCCGGACGACGGCCGATCCGCGGGTGGTGCTGGACGTGTCGAACGCGACGGCGCGGGTGACCTACGCCGTGAAGGAGGGGCCCCTGGCCTACATCTCGGATGTCGACATCCGCGGCAACTCGGTCACGAAGGACAAGGTGATCCGGCGCGAAATCCTGGTGGCGCCGGGCGGCGTCTATGACGAGGTGCGGGTGCGGCGCAGCGAGAACCGGCTGCGCAACATGGGCTACTTTTCGTATGTCCGGGCCTATCCCGAGGCGACGGCGGTCTCGAACCGGTATCGCGTGGTCTACGAGCTGGAGGAGCAGTCGACGGCGACGCTCACGTTCGGCGTCGGGTTTTCGAGCGTGGAGAACCTGCTGGGCACGGTCATGTTCAACAACGGCAACTTCGACCTGTTCGGCTGGAGGAACTCGTTCAAGGGCGGCGGCCAGAAGCTCCAGATGTCGGTGCAGGCGGGCAACAAGCGGCAGGATGTCGACGTGTCGTGGGTCGAGCCCTACTTCCTGGACCGGCGGCTGTCGTTCGGGGTCAACGGGTTCTGGCGGAACGCGAGCTACTATTCGAGCGAATATGACCAGCGGAACCTGGGCGGGCGGACGACGCTGGGCATCCCGATTTCGAGCTTCAACCGGGTGAACCTGTCCTACGGGCTGGAGCAGATCAAGATCTACGACGTGGACGAGGAGGCTTCCGACTGGGTCCGCGAGGAGGAGGGCTCGCGGATGAAGAGCTCGGCGACGCTGGAGCTGGTGCGGGACACGCGGGACCGGCAGTTCCTGTCGACGCGCGGGTTCCGCGGGGTGCTGGCGGGGCACCTGGCGGGCGGTCCCCTGGGGGCGGAGACGGACCACTACGGGTTCTCGGCCTCGGCGTCGCAGTATGTCCCGCTTTGGTTCGACCACGTCCTGAACATCCGCGGCGGGGCGCGCATGGTCCAGGAGTTCGGCGATTCCGACAGGGTGCCGATCTTCGACCGGCTGTTCCTCGGCGGGCCGATGAGCGTGCGGGCGATCAAGAACCGCAAGCTGGGCCCGAAGGACGACCAGAACGAGCCACGCGGCGGGCGTGCCTCGGCGAACGTGACGGTAGAGTATACGTTCCCGATCCTGAGCATGCTGCGTGGGGCGGTCTTCTATGACGGCGGCATCGTCTGGAGCGACGTCTTCAAGAAGGAGGGGATCGTCGACAAGGAGACGGGCGAGGAGCGCTTCATGGTTGGCGATGCCTACTGGTGCGACGGCTACGGGGTGGGGATTCGCCTCGACTTCCCGGGCTTTCCGCTGCAGCTGGACTACGCCTGGCCGATCAACCACGACGAGCGCCTAAAGGATTCCGGGCGCTTCAACTTCAACGTGGGCTACAACCTGTAGGGTGGCGCCGGGGGGGGCGCGGGGAAC
>JAZQOP010000017.1:0-17883 GCA_045627965.1 Kiritimatiellia bacterium
CGAAAAATAAGGTGAAAACTGAAAAAATTGTGTGTCTATGAATGGGGCAAGCCAAAACGGACAGGGGAGCTTACGAGCCCCTGCACGTCCGCAATCGGGGTCGAAGGCGGCCCGTTCGGAGAGCGGGCCCTGCCGAATGCCGCCATTTCACAAAAATCCCATCGAAAATCCGTCCTCGGGCTTCGCGAGAGGCGTTTGCCCGAGGCATTGCAAGGAGGTTGCCGTCCTTCCGTCCGATTCCAACGGGCCACCATATTCCTCGAAGAGCCTAAAACTGCGCCGAACGCCCTCCCCCGGACCAGCCCAATTCCCGGGCGCCGTGCCGCAAAGGCGGAAAGCTCGCGAATCCGTCCAAGCGCCTCCTGGCGGCGCTCGAGGCCTTCTGCGTCGGTCTGCTTGGAGAGGCGAACAAAGTAGAGCATGTCAGGCAGCACCTGCTTGGCGACGGCTGAGGCTTCGGCCTCCCTGTGCGCATTGATTTCGGCTTCGTCGGGCCTGAGTGGCGACTCGGCCTTGGCGTTCCATGCGGCCTCCTGGCGGCGCCAGTTCCGCACGGCTGCTCGCCAGTCCTTCATCCGAATTCTCGGGCGCACTTCCCAGCCTCGCGCCGCCCAGTAGTCGCAGAATCGCGCCGCGTCCAGGGCGTAACCGATCGAGGCCGCGTAGGCCGCCACCTCCTCCGCCGTCGGCGGCCGCTGCATGGCTGCGCGAGGCATGGCCTACTTTCCCGCCTCCAGCCACCGGCGCAGCACGGCGACGACCTGGGCCCGGGCCGCCGGCATTGTCTGCCCGTTCCTGAACGGGAAGAACGGCCGCGCCGGGATCCCGCGCCTCGGTGCCCCGAGCTGGTGGATCGCAGCCAGGCTGTACGACCCGGCGGCCCGGTCGCTGCCGACCACCACCTCGTTCCGGCTCACGGACACCACGCGCGGACTCCGCGCCAGCGTCCCGGACGCGATCAGCGGCTTGCTCCCGTAGCCCTTCTTTTTCTTCTGGTCCAGCGTCCTCTTCGACAGCGATGGCCAGGTCGTCGGACGCTTCGACGCGTCCCGGAATGCCTGCCGCGCCCAGTTCACCAGCACCGCCCCCATCCGACGCATCGCCGGCTCCGGATTCTGCACCCGCGACAGCCGCGCCTTCAAGTCCGGCGTGACCGTGTCGGAAACGATGGTGTAGGTGATCTTCATGAACGTTTCTCCGTTTTACGTTGGCAGGATGGCGACAACGCCTGAATCTTTGAAAACACCTACCTCACAGTCGCCGGATGAAAAGTAAAAGCAGATCTCGTCCTCTTCTGTGAATTTGATTTTCGGCTCTGGTAAAGACTCAAACCACGCGCTGTCGTCCTTTTCCATATATTCTTTGACGGCTTGTTTGGCTTCTTGGATGGTCATGTTTTATCCTTTGTGTGCGATTGCTGTTTTGTTGTTTTTCCCCAGCGTAGTTTTGGTCACGTTGAGTTGGAGATCATCAACGCGGAGAAGGCCAAACTCCCCATGTTTTCCTTTTGCAAAATACCCGGATACGTCAAGTCCGTTGGTTTGGGGATCGATGAAACGGATTCCACCCGGAGTCTTCTCTGCTATGAAGACATGCGCCTTTTTGCTGTTTTTCCATGACACATACACAACAAATCTGGCATTGCCTTGCGTTCCTGCAATGGCGGAGCGAACGTCCGCTTCGCTCATCCGTAATCGAAGTCGCGCCAGACTCCCGTCCTTTTCACGGAACAACTCGCTCCCCCATATAATTGGGTTGTAGCCTTTTCGTGGTCTCGCGTTCGCCTCCACGTCATATCCACGCCGGGCAAGCTCGTAAGCCTGGACGCACCGTTGGCAGTTGTTCTGGAATCCCCACCCTTCATTGAACCGCGGATTAGCAATGGCGGCGGCGTCCTCTATGGAGAACGGCGCTCCTTTGCGGCAGCCGAGGGCGTCGCAGACAGGGGCTCCCTTGACGACGGGGTCGATGCCGGCGGCGTATTCCGTGGCGTCAGAGACGCCGTCGCCGTCGGAGTCGGGGCTGTTGGTGCTGGTGCCCAGGGCGAGCGTCTCGAAGGCGTCGTTCAGGCCGTCGCCGTCGGAATCGCCGGCCTCGAAGGCGGCGTAGAAGCGCACGATGCCGCGTCCGGGCGGAAAGCCGCTGTCGACCATGCCGGCCCAAAAGAGGTGAAACTTGCGCTCCATGGACGGACTTCCTAGCCGAGGCGCCGCGGGTTGACAAGCGCCCGCCGGCAGGGCGCGGCCAGGGAAAAATGGGCTCACGGTTTATAGTGGCTGGAGGTTGAGCTTGCCGCAGTGGAAGAGGATCGCGGTGCGGTCGTTCTCGAAGGAGCGGAAGCCCCGCACGTCGCTCTTGATCCGCTGGATCACGCTGTTGAAGCCTTCGCTGACCGCGTTGGTGATGAAGCTCCCCGTCCTCCGGCCACGGACCACGGATCACGAACCGCCGACCCCTCCGCCCCTCCCCGTCCCTTCACGGCCCCATCCCCGCAACATTTGCGCGGCCGTGCGTTTTCCCTTGCGCCGCCGCCCGTTGCGCACGATACTCCCCGCGTGCCGCGACCCGGCAGAAAGTGAATGACCGCCATGTATGACCCGCAAATGGAGACCATTGCGCCCGGACCCCTGCGCGAATTGCAGTCCGAACGCCTGAAGACCTTGGTGCAGCGCGCCTGGGACAACGTTCCCTTCTATCGCCGCCGCATGGAGGAGGCCGGCGTCTCCCCTGCCGACATCCGCTCCATCGACGACCTGCCCCGCCTTCCGTTCATCACCAAGAAGGACTTCCGCGACCAGTATCCCTTTGGGATGCTGGGCGTCCCGCGCGACCAGATCATCCGCCTCCACGCCTCGTCGGGGACGACCGGCAAGCCGACCGTCGTCGCCTACACCCGCAACGACCTGTCGAACTGGGCCGAATGCGGGGCGCGGGCGCTCGGCTGCGGCGGGGCGACCGCCGCCGACACGATCCAGGTGTCCTACGGCTACGGGCTCTTCACCGGGGGGCTGGGCGTCCACTACGCCGTCGAAAAGCTCGGCGCCGCGGTCCTGCCGACCTCCGCCGGGAACACCGAGAAGCAGGTCATGCTGATGCGCGACTTCGGCGTCACGGTCCTCTGCTGCACGCCGTCCTACGCCCTCCAGATCGCGGAAGTCGCCGAGCGCCTCGGCGTCGACCTGCACGACCTTCCGCTCAAGTCCGGGCACTTTGGCGCGGAGCCCTGGACCGAGGCCATGCGCAAGCACATCGAGGCCCTCATGCCCATCAAGGCCCTCGACATCTACGGGCTGTCCGAGGTCTCCGGCCCCGGCGTCGCCTCCGAATGCCTCTTCCAGAACGGCATGCACGTCTGGGAGGACCACTTCTATCCCGAAATCATCGACCCCGAGACCGGCGAGGTCCTGCCCGAGGGCCAGAAGGGCGAGCTGGTCTTCACGTGCCTGTCGAAGGAGGGCATCCCCCTCATCCGCTACCGCACGCGCGACATTTCGATGATCCTGCCGGGGCGCGACTGCCCCTGCGGCCGGACGCACCGCCGGATCGCCCGCCTGATGGGCCGGACCGACGACATGCTCATCATCCGCGGCGTCAACGTCTTCCCCTCGCAGATCGAGGACGTCCTCATGCGCATCGAAGGCGTCCTGCCCAACTACCTCATCACCGTCGACCGCCAGGGCAACCTCGACACGATGGAGATCAAGGTCGAGATCACCGAAAAGTCCTTCACCGACCACGTCAAGGGCCTCGAAGCCCTCCGCTTCGACATCCAGCACCAGATCAAGTCCGTGCTCAACGTCGGCGCCCGCATCACCCTCGTCGAGCCCAACAGCCTCGAACGCACCACCGGCAAGGCCCGCCGCGTCATCGACAACCGCAAGCTCCGCTAGCGACGAAAGGACGCAAAAACCCATGAAAATCCCCCAGATTTCCGTCTTTCTCGAAAACCGTTCCGGCCGTCTCGAAGGCGTCCTGGGCATCCTGGCCTCCATCGGCGCGAACATCCGCGCCCTGTCGCTGGCCGACACCAACGACTTCGGCATCCTCCGCCTCATCGTCGACCGTCCCGACGACTGCGCCGCCGCCCTCAAGGCCGCCCGCTGCACCGTCGTCGTCACCGACGTCCTCGCCGTCGAGGTCCCCGACTGCCCCGGCGGCCTCCGCTCCATCCTCGCCGTCCTCGCCGACAAGGGCATCAACGTCGAGTACATGTACGCCTTCGTCGCCCGCAAGACCGAAAAGGCCATCGTCATCTTCCGCTTCGAAGACGCCGACGCCGCCATCGCCGCCCTCCGCGACGCCGCCATCTCCGTCCTCTCCGCCGAGACCGTCCACCAGCTCTGCGTCCCCTAGCGCCCCCCGCGCCCGTCCGAAACGCATCATTCCCCAAGGAACAGCCCCCATGACGACCGACCCCATCACCTACGTCAGCACCCGCGGCCTCCAGGCCCCCCTCTCCTTCCAGGACGCCGTCATGACCGGCCTGGCCCGCGACGGAGGCCTCCTCGTCCCCTCCTCCATCCCCGACGTCTCCGGCCGCCTCGACGACTGGCGCGACCTCCCCTACCCTGAGCTCGCCTTCGAGATCATGCGCCTCTTCGCCACCGACATCCCCGAAGACGACCTCCGCGCCCTGGTCACCCGCGCCTACTCCACCTTCACCCACCCCGAAACCGCCCCGGTCCGCCGCGCCGGCGACCTTTGGATCCTGGAGCTCTTCCACGGCCCCACCCTCGCCTTCAAGGACATCGCCCTCCAGTTCCTCGGCCAGCTCTACGCCTACATCCTCGAGCGCCGCGACGGCCGCCTCAACATCCTGGCCGCCACCTCCGGCGACACGGGTTCCGCCGCCATCTGCGGCGTCCGCGGCCAGTCCCGCGTCAACATCTTCGTCATGCACCCCCACAACCGCGTCTCCCCCCTCCAGGAGCGCCAGATGACCTCCGTCACCGACCCCAACGTCTTCAACCTGGCCGTCGACGGCTCCTTCGACGACTGCCAATCCATCATGAAGGCCCTCTTCAACGACCTGGCCTTCAAGGACGCGCACGTCCTGGGCTCCGTCAACTCCGTCAACTGGGCCCGCATCCTGGCGCAGATCGGCTACTACTTCTACGCCGCCTTCCGCGTCCAGGAGGAGACCTCCGCCCCGGCCGTCCAGTTTGCCGTGCCGACCGGCAACTTCGGCGACATCCTGGCCGGCTGGTATGCCAAGCAGATGGGCCTGCCCGTCCGCCGCCTCCTGCTGGCCACCAACGAAAACGACATCCTGGCGCGCTTCTTCCACACCGCCCGCTACGCCCGCGGCCAGGTCGTCCCCACCGTCAACCCCTCCATGGACATCCAGGTCGCCTCCAACTTCGAGCGCTGGCTCTACTACAAGCTCGGCCGCGACCCCGCCGCCGTCCGCGACCGCATGGAAACCTTTGCCGCCACCGGCGAAATGTCCATCCCGCGCCCCGCCTCCGGGCCCGTCGACGACCAGATCCAGGCCGGCACCTCCGACACCCGCCGCACCCTCGCCACCATCAAGAAGTATTACGAGCGGCACGGCGTCGTCCTCGACCCCCACGCCGCCGCCGGCGTCTACGTCGCCGAGCAGTACGCCGACCTCGACGACCCCATCATCTGCCTGGCCACCGCCCATCCCGCCAAGTTCCCGGCCGCCATCGAGCAGGCCGTCGGCAAGCCCGGCCTCGCTCGCCACGCCGTCCTCGACGCCCTCGCCGGCCTCCCCACCCGCTGCGCCGTCGTCCCCAACGACCCCGCCGCCGTCCGCGACTTCCTCGCCGCCAACGCCCGCTGATCCACCGGGCCGCCGTTCCCGCCGGGCTTGTTGCGCCCAGCCGGAATTTCCGCTTGCGTTCCGGGCCGCGTTTTGGGACGCTTCTCCGCGTCATGAATACGCGGAATCCGATGCTCTGGGCCGGGTTGCTTGCCGGCGCCCTGATGGCCACCCCCCCCACTTTTGCCGGGCAGCGGACGTTGCGCGTCCTGGCCACCACCGACATGCACGGGGCAATGGCGGCGGCGCCGATCGTCGAGCAGGCCGGGCATCCGGCTGCGGGGCTCCTGCGCACCGCCACGCTGATCCGGGCCGCCCGGGCCGAAAATCCGGCCAACGTGCTCGTCGACGGCGGCGATTTTGCGGCCGGCACGCTTGAAAGCTCCTATTCCGGCGGGCTGCGCATGGCCGAAGCCATCGGGCTGCTCGGCTACGACTCCGTGACGCTCGGCAACCACGAGTTCGACTGGGGCGTCCCCGCCGCCGACAAGCTGGTCGCCGCCCTTTCCGTCCCCGTCCTGGCCGCCAACTTCTCCGCGACGGCGGAAGACACGCCCGGGCTCGCCGAGGTCCGCCCCTACGTCGTCAAGGACGTCGAAGGCCTGCGCGTCGCCATCGTCGGGCTCGCCACGCCCAACCTCCCGCGCTGGTTCCGGGACTTCACCGAGTCGGGCCTGCGGACCGCGCCGTCCGTCGCGACCATCGAGGCCCTCCTGCCCGAGCTGCGGCGGCTCGAACCCGACATCATGATCCTCGTCGCCCACCAGGGCCTGATGGCCCGCGACGACGAAGCCAACGAAATCAACGCCATTGGCGCGCTCTTCCCCGACTTCGACCTGGTCCTCGGCGGGCACCTCCACTGGGCCCTGCCCGGCGCCAAGGTCGGCCGCGTCGACTACGGCCAGGCCGGCGCCTACGCCGAGGGCGTCCTCCAGGTCGACCTGGTCTACGATGACGAGGCCCGCGCCGTCGTTTCCAAGGAGTTCCGCCTCCTGTCCGCCACCCCCGAGACCCCCGTCGACGCGCAGCTCGCCGCCCTCTTCCGCGAAGACCTCGAACGCGCCGCCGCCGAAAACGCCACCTCCCCCGGCGCCGTGGCCCGGCCGATGGGCACCTCGCAGACCCCGCCCGCCCTGTCGCCCGTCCAGCAGCTCTTCGCGAAGGCCCTGATGGCGGCCACCGGCGCCCAGGCCGCCTTCCACGGCACGTTCAACGGCGAGCGCCTCCTTCCGGGGCCCGTCACCGTGCGCGACCTCTGGCGCATCTGCCCCTACGACAACCGCGTCGCGATCGCCTGGCTGACGAAGGACGAAATCCGGCGCGTCGCAGAGGAAGCCCTCCAGTTCTCCGGGACCGTCCGCTATGCGGCCCTCTCCGGCCTGCTCTACGACCTCTATCCCAACGCCGCCGCCGGCAAGCGCGTGCGGAACATCCGGGCCGCCGACGGGTCCGCCCTCAACGGGCGCAAGCGCATCCCCGTCGCCTTCGGGTCCTACCTGGCCTCCGGCGCCGGCGGCCGCCACCCCGTCCTCTCCTCCATCCTGGCCGACCCCGCCACCCGCCTCGAAATCCGCGACCTCCTCATCCGCGACGCCGTCGCCGCCTTCCTCCGCGCCAACGACCCCGTCGACCTCCCCTCCGGCACCGACGCCCGCGTCTTCCGCCGCGAACGCCGCCTCTGGGAGCGCGTCTCCGACTTCGAGAGCTCCATCGAATAGGCCCTGCCATGCACTCCTCCCTCGCCAAGATCGCCCTCGCCGCCCTTGCCGCCCTCGTCGCCGCCCTCGCCGCCCCGCACGCCCTCGCCGACTCCATCCAGTACGGCTACAACGCCCGCGGCGACTACGTCCCCGTCTCCATCGGCGGCCAGCGCGTCGAATACGGCTACAATTCCCACGGGCAATACGTCCCCACGTCCATCGGCGGCAAAAAGATCGAATACGGCTACAACCCGCATGGCGACTACGTCCCGACCTCCGTCGGCGGCAAGAAGGTCGAGTACGGCTACAACGCCCATGGCGACTACGTGCCCACCGCCGTCGGCGGCGACCGGGTCGGCTACGGATACACCCCGCACGGCGACTACGCCCCCTCCTCCATCGGCGAACGCAAGATCGGCTACGGCTACAACCCCCACGGCGACTACGTCCCCACCTCCATCAAGTAAGCCCCCCCTTCCCACGGCCCCATGCACATCCCCAGCGACAAGATCTGGATCGAAGTCTCCCAAATCCTCCGCGGACCCGTCGACGCCGAGGGCGAGGCCGACGACGCCCTCCTCGACCTCCAGGACGACCGCTTCATCCGCCCAAACGGCCCCATTTCCTACCAAATCCACGTCGAATTGGCCGGCAAGGACCTCATCGCGACGGGGGCCGTCTCCGCCCCCCTCCAGCTTCTTTGTGGCCGATGCGGCTCTTTTTTCTCGACAAACGTAAAGATTCCGTCATTCTTACGCGCCTACGACTGGGACGAGTATCCCGAGGTGCTGGACCTGACCGGCGACATCCGCGAGGATCTGCTGCTCGAAGTGCCTCCCTACCCGCTCTGTCGCCCGGATTGCAGGGGCCTGTGCCCGCAATGCGGTCAAAACTTGAACGTCGCCCCTTGCGACTGCCCGCCGCCCCCCGCCTGGGAGGCCGACGCCGCCGCCGCCTCCCCCTGGGACGCACTGGATGGTCTAGGATTGGAGGAGCCGCCGAAGGACGGCCCCTCCCCCAACAAGCAATAGAGGTAGAAAAATGGCAGTACCGAAGACAAAAGTATCGCACAGCAAGCTCCGCCAGCGCAAGGCGGCCTGGAACTCCAAGGTTCCCAAGGCGGCCGTCGGCGCCTGCCCGGAATGCGGCGCCCCCAAGCAGCCCCACCGCGTTTGCCCCTCCTGCGGCAAATACAACGGCAAGCAGGTCGTCAGCGTCAAGTCGGAAGACTAGTCCGCGCCCCACGGAGCCCCCGGCGGACGGCCCCTTGACAGGGCCTTCCGTCGGCCCCCCACCTTTATCGACCGGGAGTATGTAGCCTATGCGCATCGCCGTAGACGCCATGGGTGGCGATTTCGCCCCTGCGACCATCGTGGAAGGCGCCGTCCTCGCCCTCCGGGAAAACCGCGACATCGACAAGGTCCTCCTCGTCGGCGACGAGGCCGCCGTGCGCGCCGAGCTCCGCCGTTGCGGCGCCGAAGCCGACCCGCGCATCGAGGTCCGCCACGCCTCGCAGGTCGTCGAAATGGGCGAAAAGTCCGCCCTCGGCGTCCGCCGCAAGCTCGACTCCTCCATCAACCGCGCGATGGACCTCGTCAAGTCGGGCGAGGCGCAGGCCGTCTTCGCCGCCGGGAGCACCGGCGCCGCCGTCGCCTCCGCCACCATCAAGCTGCGCACGCTGCCCGGCATCCGGCGGCCCGGCATCGCCGTCGCCATGCCCACCCCCGCGGGCAAGCCCGTCCTGATCGTCGACGGCGGCGCCACCACCGACTGCTCCGCCGAAATCCTCACCCAGTTCGGCATCATGGGCGCCGCCTATTCCCGCACCATCATTGGGCGCGACGACCCCCAGGTCGGCCTGATGAGCGTCGGCACCGAGGATGCCAAGGGCAACTCCCTCTCCAAGGAGACCTTCGAGCACCTCCAGGGCGCCCCCCTCCATTTCGTCGGCAACGTCGAAGGCCACGACGTCTTCGAGGGCGTCGTCGACGTCATCGTCTGCGACGGCTTCACCGGCAACGTCATCCTCAAGACCGCCGAGAGCCTGGCGCACGCCGTCGGCCGCTGGCTCAAGGCCGAGCTCGTCCGCAACCCCCTGCGCCTCCTCGGCGCGCTGCTCTGCAAGGGCGCCCTCAAGGCGCTCAAGACCAAGACCAGCGCCAAGCAATACGGCGGCGCGCCGCTCCTCGGCATCAACGGCATCGTCATCATCGGCCACGGCAATTCCGACGCCCAGGCCGCCAAGAACGGCATCCTCCAGGCCGCCCGCGCCGTCGCCGAAAACCTCAACCAGGCCATCCTGGCCGACATCGGCAAGTTCCACGCCAAGGCCGCCGAGGCCGCCGCGCAGGCCGCCGCCGAGGCCGCCGCCGCGCTGGCCGCCGGCAAGCCCCTCCCCGCCGCCGACGACGAAGGAGCCGCCGCCCCATGACGGCCCCGATCCTCCATGCCGCCATCCGCGGCGCCGGCCACTACGCCCCCGCGCGCGTCGTCACCAACGACGACCTTTCCCGCGTCGTCGACACCGACGACGAATGGATCCGCACCCGCACCGGCATCGCCGCCCGCCACATCGCCCGCGACGACGAATACACCTCCGACATGGCCGTCGCCGCCGCCCGCATGGCCCTCGACGACGCCTGCGTCGCCCCCCGCGACGTCGACGCCATCTACGTCGCCACCTGCACCCCCGACACCATCTTCCCCTCCACCGCCTGCCTCGTCCAGAACGCCCTCGGCTGCACCAACGCCTACGGCTTCGACCTCTCCAGCGCCTGCAGCGGCTTCATCATGGCCCTCGAGACCGCCACCGGCGCCATCGAGGCCGGCCGCATCCGCACCGCCCTCGTCATCGGCGCCGAAAAGCTCTCCGCCGTCACCGACTGGACCCAGCGCGAGACCTGCGTCCTCTTCGGCGACGGTGCAGGCGCCGTCGTCCTCCAGGCCTCCGGGCGCAACGGCGTCCTCGCCACCCACCTCGGCGTCGACGGCTCCTTGGCCGACGTCCTCTCCATCCCCGGCGGCGGCAGCCGCCATCCCGCCCGCGAGCAGACCCTCCGCGACCACCTCCATTTCATCCACATGGCGGGGAGCAAGACCTTCAAGTCCGCCGTCACCGTCATGGCCGAGACCGCCACCAAGGCCCTCGCCAAGGCGGGGCTTTCCTTCGACGACATCGACGTCATGGTCCCCCACCAGGCCAACTACCGCATCATCGAGGCCGTCGCCAAGCGCCTCGGCGGCGACCTGCTCGACCGCGTCTTCATCAACCTCGACCGCTACGGCAACACCTCCGCGGCCTCCATCCCCCTCGCCCTTTCCGAAGCCCAGTCCCTCGGCCGCATACGCCCTGGCGACAAGATCCTCATCGTAGCCTTTGGCGGCGGCCTTTCCTGGGGCGGCGCCATCCTGGAGTGGAAACCATGAAAAACGTGCACCTGATCTTCCCCGGCCAGGGCGCCCAGGCCGTCGGCATGGGCCAAGCCCTCGTCGAAGCCATCCCCGAATGCGCCGCCGTCTTCGCCGAAGCCTCCGACGTCCTCGGCTTCGACCTGGCCAGGCTCTGCTTCGAGGGCCCCATCGAGGAGCTCACCCGCTCCTGCAACACGCAGCCCGCCATCTTCGCCGTCAGCGTCGCCGCGCGCACCGCCCTCCGCGTCCTTGCCGGGCAGGCCGGCCTCCCCTACGCCGTCGCGGGCGTCGCCGGCCTCAGCAGCGGCGAATGGGCCGCCCTCCACGAAGCCGGCGTCGTCTCCTTCGCCGACGCCCTCCGCATCCTCCGGGCCCGCGGCACCTTCATGCAGGAAGCCTGCGAGGCCACCCCCGGCGGCATGCTCACCGTCATCGGCCTCCCCCCCGAGAAGTGCGCCGAGATCGCCGCCGCCTCGGGCCTCGAGGTCGCCAACTACAACTCCCCCCTCCAGACCGTCCTTTCCGGCCATGCCGACCGCCTTGCCGACGGCGAGGCCGCCGCCAAGGCCGCCGGCGCCAAGCGCGCCCTGCGCCTGACCGTCGCCGGCGCCTTCCACTCCTCCCTCATGCGCCCGGCCGCCGCCAAGCTCGCGGACTTCCTCGAAGGTGTCGAGTTCCGCGCCCCGGCCATCCCCGTCTGGTCCAACGTCACCGGCAAGCCCCATTCGGCCGACGTCGCCGAAATCAAGCGCCTGATGGTCGAGCAGGTCGCCTCCAGCGTCCGCTGGGCCGGCGACTTCACCGACATGGCCGCCAACGGCGCCATGGCCCTCGCCTTCGAGTGCGGCCCCGGCACCGTCCTCGCCGGCCTGGCCAAGCGCATGGCCCCTACCGCGCCCGTCGCCGGAATTTCCGACTTGGCAAACGCCCAGGAAGCGGTCAAACTCCTGGCGTAGCCCCGATATGCACTTTCACAGGAGGTAGACATGGGTTCCTTGGACGGAAAAATCGCTTTGGTCACGGGCGCGGCCCGCGGCATCGGGCAGGCCATCGCCCTTCGCCTTGCGGCGGACGGCGCCGATCTCGCCCTTGCCGACCTCAAGGTCGAATGGCTCGACGAGACCGCCCAGAAGGTCCGCGCCCTCGGACGCCGCGCCGAAACCTTCGCCGTCAACGTCGCCGAGGCCCCCTCCGTCGACGCCGGCGTCGCCGCCGTCCTCGCCGCCTTCGGCCGCGTCGACATCCTCGTCAACAACGCCGGCATCACCCGCGACACGCTCCTCCTGCGCATGACCGAGGAGGACTGGGACGCCGTCCTCGACATCAACCTCAAGGGCGTCTTCCTCATGACCAAGGCCGTCGTCAAGCCCATGATGCGCGCCCGGTCCGGCGCCATCGTCAACGTCGCCTCCGTCGTCGGCATCACCGGCAACCCCGGCCAGGCCAACTACACCTCCAGCAAGGCCGGCGTCATCGCCCTCACCAAGACCTGCGCCAAGGAGATGGGCTCCCGCAACATCCGCGTCAATGCCGTCGCCCCCGGCTTCATCCACACCGCGATGACCGACAAGCTCCCCGAGCCCGCCCGCGACGCCATGCTCCGCCTCATCCCCCTCGGCCGCCCCGGCGAGCCCGAGGACGTCGCCAACGTCGTCGCCTTCCTCGCCGGCCCCGACGCCGCCTACGTCAACGGCCAGACCATCAAGGTCTGCGGCGGCATGGTCATGTAGCCCCTTTAAAAAAGAAACACCAACCACAACCAACCACAGGAGAAATACCATGGCATTGGAAGACAAAGTCGTCGACATCATCGTCGACAAGCTGGGCGTCAGCAAGGAACAGGTCAAGCCAGAAGCCTCCCTGATCGAGGATCTTGGCGCCGACTCCATCGACACGGTGGACCTGGTCATGACCTTCGAGGAAGAGTTCGGCGAGAGCATCCCCGACGAGGACAGCCAGAACCTCAAGACCGTCGGCGACATCATCTCCTACCTCAAGAGCAAGGGCAAGGAATAGCGCCTTGGACGACGCGCCAGGGCCCGCCCTCCGCCGACCGGCGGGGCGGCAGAGCCCGGCGCACCGCGCCTCCTCCGCCGGCCCGCATCGGCCCGCCGGCGGGGGTTGTCGCGTGCCATGGGGGGGGACGACATCGGGGGCACCTTTCGGCGGCGTGACGCCCCCCCGCGTCCCGTCGCCATCCGCACAAATACGGAGGAATGACGAAATGAGCGAAAAAATCAAAGTGGTCGTGACCGGCCTTGGCGCCGTCACCCCCGTCGGCAACACCGTCCCCGAGACCTGGTCCTCGCTGCTGGCCGGCCGGTCGGGCATCGCCCCCATCACCCGCTTCGACGCCTCCACCTTCGCCACGCGCTTTGCCGGTGAAGTCAAGGGCCTCGACCTCGAAGCCCACATCCCCCACAAGGAGATCCGCAAGATGGATCCCTTCTGCCACTGGGGCATCATCGCCGCCCGCGAAGCCGTCCGCGACTCCGGCCTCGACACCGCCGCCGAGGATCCCTGGCGCATGGGCGTCGTCGCCGCCTCGGGCGTCGGCGGCCTCCAGGTCCTCCAGGCCCAGTGGAGCAACTTCATCGCCAAGGGCGCGGCCCGCTTCTCGCCCTTCATGATCCCCCAGATGATCACCAACATCCTGCCGGGCTACATCGCCATCGAGCACCACTGCCAGGGCCCCAACTTCGCCGTCGTCAGCGCCTGCGCCACCGGAACCCACTCCATCGGCGTCGCCCTCGACGCCCTTCGCAACGGCCGTGCCGACGTCATGATCGCCGGCGGCGCGGAAGGAGCCGTCTGCGAACTGGCCATCGGCGGGTTCAACGCCCTCCGCGCCCTGTCCACGCGCAACGACGACCCCGCCGGCGCCAGCCGCCCCTTCGACGCCACCCGCGACGGCTTCGTCCTCTCCGAGGGTGCCGCCATGCTCGTCCTGGAGACCGAGGCGCACGCCAAGGCCCGCGGCGCCCGCATCTACTGCGAGCTGGCCGGCTTCGGCGCCACCGACGACGCCCACCACATCACCGCCCCCCTCGAAGGCGGCGAAGGCGGCGCCAAGGCCATGGAGCTGGCCATCGCCGACGCCGGCCTTGCGCCTGCCGACATCGACTACATCAACGCCCACGGCACCTCCACCTCCCTCAACGACAGCGGCGAAACCAAGGCCGTCAAGATCGCGCTCGGCGAGGACGATGCCCGCCGTGTCGCCATCTCCTCCACCAAGTCCATGACCGGCCACATGCTCGGGGCCGCCGGCGCCGTCGAATCCGTCGCCTGCGTCCTGGCCATCCGCGACGGCATGCTCCCCCCCACCATCAACTACCAGAACCCCGACCCCGCCTGCGACCTTGACTACGTCCCCAACGTCGCCCGCAAGGCCGCCGTCCGCGCCTGCCTCAACAACTCGCTCGGCTTCGGCGGCCACAACGCCACCCTCTGCTTCAAGGCCTACCAGGCCTAGCCTGCCCGCGAGGACCCCGCCATGGAAGAGCAAACCCCCGCCATCGCCACCACCTACGAGGCCGCGGACATCCTCCGCCTCCTGCCCCACCGCCATCCCTTCCTCCTGGTCGACCGCATCGTCGAATGTAACGGCAAGGACCGGATCGTCGGCATCAAGTGCGTCGCCCACAACGAGCCGTGCTTCCAGGGCCATTTCCCCGGGCAGCCCGTCTTCCCGGGCGTCCTCCAGCTCGAAGCCATGGCCCAGACCGCCGGCATCCTCCTCAACCAGCTTATCCACAAGCCCGGCGCCGTCGCCTTCTATCTCGGCGTCGACAAGGCGCGCTTCCGCCGCGCCGTCGTCCCCGGCGACGTCCTTCGCATGGAGATCGAGCTCCTGTCGATGCGCGGCAGCCGCCTGGCCAAGGTCCAGGGCAAGGCCTACGTCGGCGACAAGCTCGCCTGCGAGGCCGAGATGATGTTCGGCGGGGGGCAGTAGTCATGGCCGTCACCATCCATCCCATGGCCGTCGTCGACCCGAAGGCCCGGCTTGGCGTCGACGTCCAGGTCGGCCCCTTCTGCGTCGTCGGGCCGGACGTCCAGCTCGGCGACGGCTGCGTCCTCAAGTCCCAGTGCCACGTCGACGGCCACACCGTCCTGGGCGCCCGCTGCGAAGTCTGGCCCTTTGCCTCCGTCGGCGGCAAGACCCAGGACCTCAAATACAAGGGCGGCGCCCCCCGCCTGGTCGTCGGCGACGAAACCGTCATCCGCGAAGCCGCCACCCTCAACTGCGCCACCTTCGACGGCGGCGAGACGCGCGTCGGCTCCAAGTGCCTGCTGATGGCCTGCACCCACGTCGGCCACGACTGCATCGTCGGCGACCGCGTCGTCATGGCCAACGGCTGCCTCCTGGCGGGGCACGTCGTCGTCGAGGACGACGCCATCCTGGGCGGCATGTCCGGCATCCACCAGTTCGTCCGCATCGGCCAGATGGCCATCGTCGGCGGCTGCAGCAAGGCCGTCAAGGACGTCCCCCCCTTCATGATGGCCGACGGCGAGCCCCTCAAGGTCGTCGGCATCAACAAGGTCGGGCTCGAACGCCACGGCATCGGCCCCGAAGGCCAGCGCGCCCTCCGCGAAGCCTACCGCATCGTCTACCGCGAGCAGCTCCTCACCAAGGACGCCCTTGCCAAGATCGACGTCGAGCTCCCCGCCCTCCCCGAAGTCCGCCAATTCTGCGACTTCATCCGCGCCAGCGCCCGCGGCATCACCCGCTAGCCACGCCCCAGGCCCGGCAGACGAAGGTGTGGATGACGCGCCCCGCGCCTTCGATGACGCGTTCGACCGCGAAGCCGGCCCGTTCCAGGATCGCCCGCAGGATCCAGGCCGTCGTCGCAAATTCGCGGCGCGGCGTTTCCGCGAGGGCGCGGCCGATTTCCGGGTCGCGCGCCGAAAGGGCGTCCAGCCAGGCGTCGATGGCCTCCAGGGGGCGTTCGTCGGGCCACGAGATGTCCGTCAGGACGAACCGTCCGCCGGGGCGCAGGGCCGCGTGGATGCGCCGCAGGGCGACCTGCTTCCAGAAATCCGGCAGGTGGTGGAGCGCAAGGGCCGAATGGGCGGCATCGAGGGGGGCGCCGCCATGTTCGTAGGTCAGGAACGTCGCATGGTGGAACTCGATGTTCGCGAGCCCTTCCTCGCGCGCCAGCCGGGCCGCAAAATCCAGCATGGCGCCGGACAGGTCGATGGCATGGACGGTCGCGCACAGCGGCGCCAGGCGCCGCACGAGGCGCCCCGTCCCGCACCCGAAGTCGGCGACGACATCGCCCGGGCGCGGCGCAAGCAGCTCGACGGCCCGGGCGGTGTCGGCCTCGACGTCGCGGAACCGCCGATGGAACCCGTCATAGGCCTGCACCTCCTCCGCCGAGGTGAAGTCGCGCGCGACGGGGATGCTTTCGTCGTAGCGCCATTCCGGCAGCGCCTTCAGCCCGTCCTGGTCCGTCTCAGCCATCGCCTGCTCCTTGCCTGCAAAACATGCTTCCATTCAATGGAAACGTGTTTCCGCCCTTTTTCCACGCAATGGAAACGTGTTTCCGCCCTTTTTCCACACAATGGAAACGTGTTTTCCCGGCATGGGCGGCCTCACAGGGTCGTCCCCGGCGGGATGACGGTGTTCTTCGGGATGACGATGACGCCGTCGGCCACCGTGTAGAAGGGCGTGCTGCCTTCCGGCTTGCCGTCCGGCGCGATGACGCAGCCGTCGCCGATCCGGGCGTTCTTGTCGACGATGGCGTTCCGGATGACGCATCCGCGGCCGATGCCCAGGGGCACCTGGCCCGGCGGCAGCTTCGGCGGGTCGTAGTAGTCGGCGCCCATCACGACGGTGTTCTCGAGGGTCGAGCCGTCGCCGATGCGGGCGCGGACGCCGATGAGGGAGGAATGGAGCGAGCTGGCCGAGATGATGCAGCCTTCGGAGAGGAGGGCGCAGTCGATCGAGCAGGCCGTGATCTTCGAGGGCGGGAGGTAGCGCATGTGGGTGTAGAGGGGGGCCTTCGTGTCGTAGAGGTTGAAGGCGGGGACGGGCTCCGTCAGCTCCATGTTCGCCTCCCAGAAGGCCCGGACGGTCCCGATGTCGCGCCAGTAGCCGCGGAAGGCGTAGGAATAGACCGCGCGCTCGCGGATCGCCATCGGGATGATGTCCTTGCCGAAATCGCGGAAGTCGTTGTCCAGCAGCTCCGGCAGGATCTTGGCGTTGAAGATGTAGATGCCCATCGAGGCCAGGAAGCGCGGGTCGTCCGGCGGCGAAGCGGGGGCGCGCAGCTCGTCCAGCAGGGGCGTGTCGCCGGGCTTTTCCGCAAAGCGCAGGATGCGTCCGCCCGCATCCGTCTGCATGATGCCGAGCGCCCCCGCCTCGGCCCTGGGGACGGGCTTGGTGCAGATCGTCACGTCGGCCTTGCGCGCGATGTGCTCCGCGAGGACGGGGCGGAAGTCCATCCGGTAGAGCTGGTCGCCGGAGAGGATCGCCACGAAGTCGGGCGAGCGGTCCATCACATAGCGCAGGGACTGGCGCACCGCGTCCGCGGTCCCCTGGAACCACTCGTCGCGCCCGGGGGTCTGCTGGGCCGCCAGGATCCGGACGTAGCCCGAATGGAACTGGTCGAAATGGTAGGTGCTCTGGACATGCTGGTGCAGCGAGACCGAATTGAACTGCGTCAGGATGTTGATCCGGCGGATTCCCGAATTGATGCAGTTCGAGACGGGAATGTCGACCAGGCGATACTTGCCCGCCACCGGGACCGCCGGCTTGCACCGGTCCCGTGTCAGCGGCTGCAGTCGCTTGCCTTCGCCGCCCCCGAGAATTACGCCGACCATGTTCATGCTGTCCATACCGACCTCCTGCCTGCTTTCCCAGCCCGCGCACCCAGCATACGCAAAGCCGCCCCCCTCCGCAAGGGGCGATTCCGCGCGCTGCCGAACCGCCCCACCGGGCCGGGGCGCCCGCCCTGCCGCGCGGCCCGGCCCGGGCGGGGGGGG
>JAZQOP010000018.1:0-2352 GCA_045627965.1 Kiritimatiellia bacterium
GTTTCCCCCCGTGTCCTGATCACCGGCAGCCGCACCTATTCCTACGAATACGACCACATGGGGCGCCGCGTGAAAAAGATCGAAAAGCGCCACACCATGGCGGAATCCGACTGGGTCGTCCACACCTTCGACTACGACGCCTGGAACCTCCTCCGCGAGCGCATCCAGGCCGCCGATGCCATGGCGACCAACCAATACATCTGGGGCCTCGACCTCTCGGGGACCCTGGCCGGCGCCGGCGGCATCGGCGGCCTCCTTGCCTCCACCCTGGACGGCACCAACGCCTTCTACACCAGCGACGCCAACGGCAACATCACCGACCTGTTGGCTGAAGACGGCGCCCTCCTCGCCCACTACGCCTACGCTCCCTACGGCACCCCCACCGCCCAATCCGGACCCCTCGCGACCTCCAACCCCTTCCGCTTCAGCACCAAATACCACGACAACGAAACACGCTTCTATTACTACGGATATAGATTTTACAGTCCAGATTTTGGGCGGTGGCTATCTCAAGATTATATCCATGAGAAAGGTGGGAATAATATTTATGAATTTGTGGTGAATGCCCCAGAACTCTACTACGATATATTAGGAAATTTTCCTCACAGACGAACACGAGAAGGATCTAGACGGAAAGAACTGCGAAAATCCATGTCAAGATCGCAGAATGTAGGCCTCTCTGGAAGTGCGGAAAACTGCAACTACTGTGGCCCCGATGTGAACGAAGAACTTGCAAAATTATTGAATGAAGCGTTTGAGCAATGGGCCACTGACTATGGTGGATACACCTATGACATAAAAGAATACTGGCACTATTGGATCTATAAAAGATGGGCCGCGATGTGGGAGATTGGGCCCGGGCTAGATCGCCTAGCCAAGGATTATGCGAGAGGAAACAAGTGTCCTGCCGGAAAAGGCTGTGAACGGACATACTGGATATGCGGTCAGTGCGTGCATGATCATTTTATAGGTAATATAATGTATGGGTATTGGATGCGACTGTTTGATTTTTCGAATGTGGTAACTTTAGGGATGGGACACGCTTATCAATTTTTGGGCCCATCTGATGATGGGAGTTATAATGGTGCCTTCCAGGCAGACCTGCCTTATGATCAGGCAGGTTATGAACTTGGGGAAGCGTTATATGAAGCCGCATCGATCAATTTTAGCGCTGATTCGGTTTGCCATGTCATTCAGGACATGGATGCATTTCGTCGTGCCAATGAGACCGGGGAAGACTACTCCTCATGTCGAAAATGTCCATTTTAGGGTCATGAACATTAAGCGAACTTTAAGGTTAATTCTCATTGGTTTTGCAAAGTTGTTGTGCTGTTGTGTAGGGCTTGGTGGAGTTATCTTTTTTGCTGCTACATTTGAGGTCCGCCTTGCAATCTGGCATGCGCGTCATACACCTGGCACACGAGCCGCAATGGTCCCGATGCACGGTCATATCATTGGTTTTGCCATGAGTTTGTTGCCCTGTTTGTGCTTCGGTTTTGTCTTGTTTGTTTCTTATTTGTGGTGGAGGGGTAAGTTGCCCCGAAATAGGGTCCAAAGAAACTCAATATTGGTAAAAACGCTGATGATTTCCACATTGTCAATATGCAGTGCATTTGTTATTTTTGGACTCGTCCAGAAATTTGATTCGGCGTGGGATAGGAATAGACGGCTTGCATTGTGGAATATACAATTTACCGCGGGAAAGTTTTCTTGCAATTCTTTTGAGAGAGTCCTTTTTGTCGCGGAATTGGAAAAGATCAGTCATGTATTTAATAATTGTGAAATTTTAACTGCGAAACCACCTCTAGGACAAATTACAGGACGAATGATATTGAGTGTTCATGACCAGGATTATTCTCTGGATATTAGACAATATGGCGAACAAGAAAAGCTTTATTGCTGGGAAGGGAAAGTCTTTCGCAGTGAAGAATTGGATTGTCTTATTCATGAAATATGCAAAGGCATTAAGACTTTAAGAGAATCAAATGGGATGCAGACGGTAGGGCCAGCGACCTCGGTCTCGACGACGGATTGACAACCAACCTCTTTGCCTATAACCTTCGCTCCGAACTCACCACCGCCCACATGTCCACCAACCTCTACGCCTACACCTACGTCCCCATCGGCACCCGCCTCTCAGCCACCGAGAACGGCGCCACCACCCTCTACGCCGCCAACGAACTGAACCAGTACACCAACGCCCTGGCCGGTGGCCGCGCCCCCACCTACGACCTCGACGGCAACATGACCTCCGACGGCGAGCACCATTTCACCTGGGACGCCGAAAACCGCCTCGTGGGCGTTTCCCCCCGTGTCCTGATCACCGGCAGCCGCACCTATTCCTACGAATAC
>JAZQOP010000019.1:0-3165 GCA_045627965.1 Kiritimatiellia bacterium
CCCCTCGGCAAAACCGCGCCCTCCCCAGGCGGCCCTCCCCAGGCCGCCTTTTTTTTGCACCCTCCGCCCCCTTCTCCGCCCCTTTTTCGCCGCACCTGACATTCCGTGATTTTTCGGTTGAACATTGGGGGTTTTGCACATTTTCGCCTTCTTGGGGTTCGGAGGCCGATCCCCCGCGCGTCCCGTGCCCGAGACCGTCATCCTCGGGCCTTTCCCCCTGCGGCACGAAAAAAGGCGCCGTCCCCATCGGGGCGGCGCCTTGTCCGATTCGCGGCCTAGAACTTCGGTACGTCGTCGAGCTTCGCAACCTCGTCGAACTCGGCGGCGACTTCCTTCGCGGGCGCCGGCGTCACCAGCGAGCCGATGACCGTCGCCAGCAAGCCGAGCACGAAGCCGGGCACCAGCTCGTAGAGCGTGAACCACTCGGACACCCCGCCGAACGTCGGGTTGACCCAGAGCTTCCAGACGAAGACCGTCACCGCGCCGACGACCATGCCCGCGACCGCGCCCGTCAGGTTCGCACGCCGCCAGAACAGCGCCAGCAGGATGACCGGCCCGAACGCCGCGCCAAAGCCCGCCCACGCAAACGAGACCATCTGCATGACGACCTTGAAGAAGTCGCTTTCCTGGTTCGACGCCATCAGCACCGCCACCAGCGCGACCGCCAGCACCGTCACGCGGGAGATGACGACCAGCTCCTTGTCGCCCGCGTTCTTGCGGATCGCGCGCTTGTAGATGTCCGCGCTGAACGCCGACGCCGAGACCAGCAGCTGGCTGTCGGCCGTCGACATGATCGCCGCCAGGATCGACGACAGCAGCACGCCCGCGAACAGCCGCGACACGATCGAGCCGTTGAAGATCGTGTTGATCATGATGATGAAGATCTTCTCGGGGTCGGCCTTGACCGCCTCGGCCATTTCCGGATGCTGGGCCAGGAACAGGTGGCCGAACAGGCCGATCGCCGCCGCGGCGGCCAGCGAAATCGTGACCCACGTCATCGCGATGCGCCGCGAACCCTTGACCTCGGCCGGCGAATCAATCGACATGAAGCGCACCAGGATGTGGGCCATCCCGAAGTAGCCCAGGCCCCACGCCAGGTTGCTCAGCAGCGGGACGACGCCCATCGCCGCACGGCTGTCCGCGTTCGCGAAGAGGTTCAGCAGGTAGGGGTTGACCGCGTTCAGGTCGTTGATCGACGCCGTGAACCCGCCGGCCGCGTTGATGACCATCGTCGGCACCAGCACGATCGCGACGAACATCAGCGTCCCCTGGATGAAGTCCGTCCAGCACACCGCCATGTAGCCGCCCAGCAGCGTGTACGCCAGCACCACTGCCGCGCCGATCCACAGCGCCGTCACGTACGGAATGCCGAACGTCGCCGTGAACAGCTTCGCCGCCGACACGAACCCCGACGCCGTGTAGGGCGTGAAGAACACCAAGATCACCAGCGCCGCGATCCAGCGCGCAATGCCCACCTTGTCGCGGAAGCGGTTCGCCAGGAAGTCAGGGATCGTGATCGAATCCTTGCACGCGTGCGAATAGATGCGGAGGCGCCGCGCCACGATCTTCCAGTTCAGGTACGTGCCGATCGCCAGGCCGATGCCGATCCAGACCTCGGAAAACCCGCCGAGGAAGATCGCGCCGGGCAGGCCCATCAGCAGCCAGCCGGACATGTCGGACGCCTGCGCCGACAACGCGACGACCCACTTGTTCATCTTGCGGCCGCCCAGGAAGAACGCCGACAGCGAGTCGGCCTTTGCGGAAAACAGCGCGCCGATGCCCAGCATGAGCGCCAGGTAGCCGATGAAGGAGGCAAGAATGCAATAGTCGATGGTCATGGAAAACCCGCTTTCTGTCTAATGGAACCGATCCGGGCGCCGCGCGCGAACACAACCCGCGCCTCCGCAACGCCCGCGGCGCGTAAAATAGGGATGCCGCCGCCCCGCGTCAAGCCAAAAGCCCGGCCCCCGCCACCTCGGGAACCCCCAGGACCTCCACCGGCGCCCCGCCACTCCCTTTGCTCGTTTTTTCACGTTTCCCGTCTTGCCCCCCCTGCGCCCCTTCGCTAGACTTGCCGTGCCATGTCCACCGAAGAAGTCCAGCAAAAGGCCCAGGCCACCATGCGCATCGACATCACCCCGTCGATGCTCGAGCAGATCGAACAGGCGCCCCTCTCCGCACCGCGGCGCGCCCCCTTCAAGCCCCTCCAGCCCCCCCTCTCCCAAGGCCCCGCCGTCATCCGCATCGCCGCCCCCGCACAAAAATCGCTCGGCGGCGAGGACTTCCAGGCCCTCCTCCATTCCGTCTACGACGCCGTCTTCATCACCGACTTCGACGGCCGCATCCTTTCCACCAACCCCCGCGCCGAGCAGTTCTTCGCCGCCTCCAAGGCCGACATCTGCCGCCACAACGTCCTCGACTGGCTCTGCGGCGCCTCCCAGGACCTCCTCCCCACCATCCAATCCACCCTCGAAGGCAACCGCTTCGTCCTCATCCAGGCCCTCTGCCAGCGCTCCGACGCCTCCACCTTCCCCGCCGAGATCTCCGTCTGCCGCATCACCCTCGCCGCCCGCGCCGTCCTCGGCTTCTTCCTCCGCGACATCACCCTCCGCAAGGAAAGCGAGGAGCGCATCAAGACCGGCTACAACGCCCTCCAGAACGCCGGCGGCGGCATCGCCGTCGCCGACGCCGACGGCACCCTCTCCGGCTACGTCAACCCCGCCATGGCCACCCTCCTCGGCCTCCCCCCCGACGCCGACCCCGCCACCCTCCGCTTCGCCTCCTTCGTCGCCAAGCCCGAAATCTTCGGCGAGATGAACGACGCCCTCCGCGCCGGCGAAACCTGGTCCGGCGCCCTCGACATGAAGCGCCTCGACGGCTCCGCCTTCTACGCCCAGGCCTCCCTCTCCCCCAACCTCACCCCCGACGGCGACACCAACGGCATCGTCATCTCCCTCGTCGACACCACCGCCGAGCACCTCGCCCAGCAGCAGCTCGAGCGCTACGCCTCCGAGCTCCGCAACCACAACCGCGAGATGGCCGCCGACCTCCGCATGGCCCGCGACCTCCAGTATGCCTTCCTCCCCTCCGAATACCCCTCCGTCGCCGCCCCCCCCCGCGGCCTCCCCTTCGCCCACGTCTACACCCCCCCCCCCCCCCCCCGCG
>JAZQOP010000020.1:0-17096 GCA_045627965.1 Kiritimatiellia bacterium
GGCCGGGGGGGGCTAGGGGGCGCCGCCCGCCTGCCGCCCTCCGCCTGCGAGCCCCGCCCCGCCGGGGCCAGAATCCGAAAAACGCCGCTCCGTCCCCGGGGCCGCCGCCCCGGGACGCTCCGGCGTGTCTGGAAAAGAGGCTTGAACGGCGCGGGGGCGGGGGGGAGAATGGGGGCCGCGGGGCGCGGGACGCCGGGGCTGGATCCGGCCCGCGCCGCCGGCTGGACGGAAGGAGCGGAAACATGTGGATATTGGCGACGACGACCTTGCACGCGGTGGACATCTGGATCATCGCGGGCTTCCTGCTTTCGGTGGTCGCCATCGGAGCCTGGGCGGCAAAGCGGGCGTCGAGGAGCGCGGAGGACTTTTTCCTGTCGGGCCGGTCGATGCCGTGGTGGCTGCTCGGCGTCTCGATGGTGGCGTGCACGTTTTCGTGCGACACGCCGAACCTGGTGACGGACATCGTGCGGCAGCAGGGGGTCGCGGGCAACTGGGCGTGGTGGGCCTATCTGCTGACGGGCATGCTGACGGTGTTCGTCTACGCGAAGCTCTGGCGGCGGTCCGCGCTGGACACCGACCTGGGGTTCTACGAGATCCGCTACGCCGGCCGGGCGGCGGGGGCGCTGCGGGGGTTCCGAGCCCTGTATCTCGGGCTGTTCTTCAACGTGGTCATCATGGGGACGGTGTCGCTGGCCGCGATCAAGATCGGCGCGGTGGTCTTCGGGGCCTCGCCGGTGGCGACGCTGGCGGTCGCGCTGGCGGCGGTGGGGCTCTATTCGACGCTCGGAGGGCTGACGGGGTCGATCTGGGCGGACTTCTACCAGTATGCCGTGGCGATGGCCGGGGCGGTGGCGGCGGCGTATTTCAGCGTCCGGATGTGCGGGGCGGACGGGGCGGGGACGCTGCGCGACCTCTTCTCGGACCCGGCGGTGCAGGCGAAGATGCGCATGGTCCCGGCGCTGTCGGGGGCGGAATGGAAGTCGACCCTGGCGACGATCTTCATCCTGCCGCTCGCGGTGCAGTGGTG
Source organism: Kiritimatiellia bacterium (assembly GCA_045627965.1). GTDB lineage: Bacteria > Verrucomicrobiota > Kiritimatiellia > CAIQIC01 > Lenti-01 > RGIG3636. The sequence goes on from JAZQOP010000020.1 coordinate 1,028, forward strand.
GGCGACGTGGTATCCGGGGGCGGAGCCGGGCGGCGGCGGCTACATCGCCCAGCGCATGCTTTCGGCAAAGAACGAAAGCCACGCGGTCGGCGCGACGCTGCTGTTCAACTTCCTCCACTACGCGCTGCGGTCCTGGCCGTGGCTCGTCGTGGCGCTGGCGTCCCTCGTCGTCATCCCGGACCTGGAGGCGCTGCGGGAGGCCCTGCCGGCGTCGGCGTCGGCCTACGTGTGCGACGACATGGCCTATCCGGCGATGGTGGCGAAGCTGCCGGCCGGCTGGCTGGGGGTGGTGGTCGCCTCGCTGGTCGCCGCCTACATGTCGACGATCGCGACGCAGCTCAACTGGGGCAGCTCCTACCTGGTGCAGGACTTCTACGTCCGGTTCGTCGACCGGAACGCCTCGCCGCGGCGCCAGGTGCTGGTCGGGCGGCTCTGCATGGTCGCGATGATGGCCCTGGCCGCGCTGACGGCGCTGGCGCTGGAAAACGCGAAGGGCGGATTCGACCTGATGCTGCAGGTCGGGGCCGGCACGGGCCTGCTCTACCTGCTCCGCTGGTTCTGGTCGCGCATCAACGCCTGGAGCGAGATTACGGCGATGGCCCTGTCCTTCGCGGTGGCGTGCTTCTTCCAGTGGGGCGCGCCGGCGTGCGGGCTGGAGGGGTGGCTGCAGTCGGGCTGGCGGGCCGAGTGGCTGACCCTTTCGGCCTGGAAGCTCCTGCTGGGCGTGGCCGTCACCACGGCCGGCTGGCTGGCGGCGACGTTCCTCACGCCGAGGGAGCCGGAGGCGCTGCTCCGGGCGTTCCGCGAAAAGGTGCGCGCCGACGCGGGCGAAATCCCGCGCGGGCTGCTGTGCATGGCGGCCGGGTGCCTGGCGGTCTGGAGCTGCCTGTTCGGCGTCGGCCACCTGCTCTACGGCCTCGGCGGAGTGGAGGGCGGCGTGGCGCGCGGCGCCGGGCTGCTCGCCCTGTCGGCCGCCGGCACGGCCGCCCTGATGCGGCTCGTGCGCGGCATGAAGCTCTGACCTCCTCCGGCCCCGGACGGGCGGCGGGACCTCCGGAAAGGTCCTTGCCGCCGCCCTCGGGGTCTTGTAGTGTAGAGGACGCAGGGATCGTCCCTGCAAGAAGGCGGCGCTTGAAGGCGCTCGTCGGAGAGATGGGTGGAAACGGATGAACAGGGAAGACGAAATCTTGTGGAACGCCGTCGAGGCAATGGCGGAGCTGGACGTGGAAAAGGCCTTCGAGCTGAAGGCCCGGTTCCTGGGCGGCATTTCGGACGTGAACACGTTGCGGCGCCTGGGGTGGCGCCTGGTGTCGGAGGAGGGGAAGCCCGTGGTCCGCGGCGATTCCCGCTGGCTCGAAAAGGAGTTCTGCGGGCGCCGGGTCGTCCTGGAGGCCGGCGTGCCCCAGCGCGAAGGGAGCGCCGGGAATTTCGAGCGCTATCCGATGAGGGCCGAGGGCGACGAGCTCCAGGCGATGTGGAAAGGGGCATCGGGAATGCCGTGCTTCCTGCGGGGCATCCAGGTGGACCCCGACGAGGATGGCCAGGGGATGGCCCTCTCCGACTGGCCGCAGGACGTCCAGGCGCTGCTCGGCGTCGACCTGGGCGAGGCGGAAGAGGCGGCCCCCCTTCCTTTTGCGGCGGACCTGGAGTGGCAGACCAGGCATTATGAATGCGAGGATCCCTGGCCCCTGGCGACGGATGAGGAAAGGATGCTGGCGGTCCTTTGCCAGGTCGTCGACCGGCAGCGCCGGAACCGGTGGAGCGCCGCCGCCTAGCGGCTGGCCCTGCCGATGGTCCGCGCGCTGGCGACGGGCGGCCGCGTGGCGGAGAAGGCCTTGCGGGGGTGCCGGCACGTCCGGCATCCGCTGTTCCTGCTTTGGGCCTGGCATGCGGGGGACCAGCGGGGCAGCGCGGCCGCCTTGCGCGCGATGGGGACGCTTTTGCGGAAAGTCCTCGACGGGCAATTGGAGGCCGACGTCCAGGAGTGGAGGGCGATCGTGAACATCCTGCACGCGGCGCGCGCCTATGCGGTTTGCGCCGCCCGGGCCTTGCGGACCGCGGGGGAGGACGGGCGCCAGGACATGGTCGTGGAACTGCTGTGCTCGGTGAACATGTGGCAGGCGGAACTCGCCTGCACCCCGGGAAGGCCCCTGGACAAGGAGGCGTGGCGCCTGGCGCTCCGCATGCTGGCCGAGTTCGAGGAGGACCTGTCGGCGCATTGGGCCTACTGGACGATGCTGGGCCTGGGCTATCTGCTGGACGGGCAGTCCGACGGCCTTGTGATGGAAACCCTGGCCAAGGGGCTCCCTGCCGGACGGAGCAGCGTCGAGGCCCGCAAGGCGGCGCCGCTGGCCTGGGACGGCTGGCTGATCGGGAAATACGGGAGCCGTTGGCACGCGCTCAGGCAGATCTGTTCCCTCCCCGACGCGTTTTTCGACGTATGGCGGAAGTGGTTGCTGCCGTCCGGGCACGAGGTCCCGGCCTGGGAGCCGGCCGACATGTGGGAAGGGCTGTGCCCGGACGGGCGAAGCCTCGCCGAGGGCTGGCGGCGCATGCTGAAGGGCGCCCGGACGCGCGAGGTCGCCGCCTCCGTGCTCGGTTCGGAAAAAGTGCTGGAGACCGAGCCGGTCTTGAGCACGGACCTGGGGGTGCGGTCCGGCGAGGCGGTGGGGGCGGTGGGGCTGACGACGCTGCATTGGCGGGTGGCGGACATCGTGCCGCTGTTGACGTGGTGCCGGTGCGGATGGGCCCAGCGGCTGCGCTACGGGGCGCTCATCCCGTTCGTCCAGATGCGGCCGGTCCCGAAAAACCGGAATTTCAAGGGGCGCCTGCTGCGCTTCCATGTGCATCCGGACGGGGCCTTGGCGGAGGTGGATGCCCAGGTGGATGGCTGGGCGGAGGTGCGGGCGCTGGTGCCGTTCTACGCGAAGGACCAGGAGGACATCAAGGCGCGGGAAACCGAGTGGGGCGGCTATTTGTGCGCCATCGGCCGCCGGATGCGGATGGCCCGGGAAGGCGACGAGAGGCCCCCGGAACCGGCCGTGCCGGGCACGCCGGTCTATCGGCTCCGTGGACGCGTGAGGAGCTTGGGGCCCGCCAAGGTCTACGGGGGCGCCAGGGCGCTGAAGGTCACGCTGGAACAGGGCGATCTGGCGTCCGGGCTGCCGGTCTACCTGTGCCCCGAGCGCGTGGAGGGCGGAACGGTGGAGCCGGGGCGCTTCGTGGATTGCGAGGCCGTCCTGGCGCTGGACGTGTTCTGACGGGGCCGCAACCGCCGTTTCGCGCGGATGGCCGGTTGACTTTTGGCGAAGATTCGCTATCCTGCCGACAACGACGGCAACGGAGAGCAGACGATGAGGGACAGGCAGTTGAATGTGTATTGGAGCAACCGGCTGGAAGGGCTGGCAGGCAGGATGTTCGAGGAATGGGAGGGCCGGGCCGGGGACCCGTTCGCGAAGACGTGCGTGGTGACGGGGGACATGGCGACGAAGACCTGGCTGCAACGGCATTTCCTGCTGGAGCGGGCGCCGGGGCGCCGCCGCGTGCTGGCGAACGTCGATTTCGTGCTCCTGCCGGAGTTCGTGAACAACTGGCTGGCGGCGATGACGCACGCGGCCGCCGTCGGCGAGCGCCGCACGGTGGACCACCCGTATGCGCCCGGCGTGCTCGCCTGGCGGATCAACGCCATCTTGAAGGACCACGCCGACGATCCGGAGCTGGCCGTCCTCCAGCGCTACATTTCGGACGGGACGCCGGAGGTCGCCGACCGGCGGCGATACGACCTGTCGGTGCGGCTGGCGAAGCTCTACGACAACTATTTCGGCTGTCGCCACGGGATGCTGCTGCGGTGGGAGCGCGGCGCGATGCCGGCCGATCCGGCGGAGCATTGGCAGGCGGTCCTCTACCGCTTGCTCGTGGAGGAGGTGCCCGGGACCTATCCCAAGGATTTTGCACAGGCACTGGGGGCTGGCGCATCCGCAGAGACGGCGTTCCGCAACGGCTTCCCCCGCTATGCCGCCGTGCACGTGTTCGACGTGGCGACGGCGCCGTGGCCGTATTTGCAGATGCTGAAGAAGCTGGCGGAGGCGACGCCGGTCGCATTTTGGAATTTCAACCCGTCGGAGGAGTTCTGGCTGGACGACCCGACGAAACGGGAGGTCATGCGGGACAAGGCCCGGCGGCTTCGCGAGGCGCTGCAGTCGGGCGAGGACCCGGCGGAAGAATCGGAGTCCCCGATGTTCGATTCGCCCAAGGCGAAGCTCCTCGGCTCGCTGGCGACGGGCCTGCGGGGCGTCCTGTCGGCCGAGCTGGATTTGACGGACGGCGATTGCGAATGGATAGGCGACGGCGAGCCGTTGGACAAGGCGGAGGTGCATTCGTGCTATTCGCCGCGGCGCGAGCTGGAGGCGGCGCGGGACGCCCTGCACCGCTACTTCAAATCCAATCCGAGCGCGAGGCCGTCGGACGCCCTGGTGCTGTGCGCGGACTGGGCGGCGTATTCGCCGCTGATCGAGTCGGTGTTCAGCTCCGGCGGCAGCGACGCGATTCCGATCGCGCTGGAGGGCGGCGTGGCGGAAGAGACGCCGATCACGCATGCCCTGGAGGAGCTGTTCGACTTCCGGACGAACCGGTTCGAGGTGAGCAAGGTGCTGCATCTGCTGTCGGTGCCGGCGGTGCGGGAGAAATTCGGGATCGACGCGGACGGATTTGCCGTGCTCCGCGGCATGGTGCAGAAGAACAACCTCCACTGGGGCTACGACGATGCGGACGTGAAGGCCATCCTGGGCGAAGGGGCGAAGGACGAGGCGTATCCGTTCACCTGGCGGCGGGGGCTGGACCGCTTCGTCGCCGATGCCCTGCTAGGGCCGAGGGAGGACGAGCGGGCGCTGGTCGATCTGGGCGGGATCGGGCGCTTGCAGCCGTGCGGACGGGTGGAGGACGACCGGGCCCAGGCGGTGGCGGGATTGTGCACGTTCGTCGCCGCGCTGAAGAAATTCCGGGATTTCCTGCGCGGGGCGCATCCCCTGGAAGAGTGGCGGGCCCGCCTGCTGCAGGCCGTGAACGATTTCTACGCGGGGGACGACGAAGCGGAAAGGGAGCTGGCCGGGCTGCGGAAGAGCATTGGTTCCGCCATCCGGAGCGCCATGTTGGCGCGGGAGCTGGGCAAGGCGGCAAGCCGGTCGGACCCGGTCCCGGGCGAGGTGATGGCCAGGGCGGTCCTGGCGGCGGTGAAATCCGCCATGCACCGGGTCGTCCCGAACGGAGACGGCGTCCGGTTCGCGCCGCTCCGCAACGGGACGGCGGTCCCCGCAAAATTCGTCTGGATCTGCGGCCTGAACGACGGGACCTTCCCGCATGTGGAATATGCGCCGGCGTTCGACCTCGTCGGAAAGCACCTGACGCTGTTCGACGTGACGGCCCGGGAGCGGGACAACCTCGCGCTGCTCAAGGCGGCCGCGGGGGCGCGGGAGCGCCTGGCCTTCAGCTACACGGGGCAAAGCGTCAAGACGGACGAGAAGCTGCCGCCGTCGGTCGCCCTGGCCGACCTCATGGAGTGGTTCGGGATGAAGAATCCGACCTATGCCCATCCTCTCCAGGCCTACAGCCCGCGCTGTTTCCTGCCCGGCGGAAACCTCCCGCCAAGCTATTCCGCGACCAACCGGGCGGCGGCGGAGGCGCTGGCGGCGCCGCGAGCCGCTGCGGGCGAGACGGCCATCAAGGTACGTCCGTTTGCCATGGCGGAAACGGGCGATACGGTCATCGAATTGGACGACCTGGCCTTTTTCTGTTTCGCGCCACACCGGTTCCTCATGCAACGGCGGCTGGGCATCTACAACGGCAAGATCGGCGAAGCGCCGCAGGATGACGACGCGCTGGAGGGGGGGCTTCCAAAAGACCTGGAGGTGGCCCTGCGCGTCCGCGGAACGACGGGCTCGGAGCCCGCTGCCGAAGCCGAACGCTTGAGGGAGGAAGGCGATTGGCCGTCGTCGTCGGAGGCGTTGAAGGCCGCCATGGACAAGGCGGCCCAGGACGGCCAAGGCTACCGGGCACGGCGATTGACATACACGAAGTCCGAAAGTGAGGGGTTCGAGTGCCCGGGCACGACGGCCGCCGCCGCTTTGGCGGCTTGGCAGGACATTGCCGACGCGGTCATGTTCGAGGTGCCGCTGGACATGGAGGGGAATCGGGTCCTCGTGCGCGGGCGGCGCAAGGAAATCCAGCTGGGCACGAAGACAGGGGGGCCGTTGGCTCATGTGTTCGACTTTGTCGGATCCAATGAACTTCCGGAGTCGGTGAAGCGCGCCTGCTGGGTCCGGCATGTGGCGGGTCATGCGGCGGGCGGACATTTCGTCACGGCGATGATGTGCAAGAAAAGCGCTCCCGTCCAGACCTATCGTCCGCTCGGGCAGGAAAAAGCGCTGGAGCGGTTGAGGAAGATGGTCCAGGCGGCCCTGCAGCCGATGGAATTTTCGTTGGAGAAGGCGACGGGGCCCAAAAGGAAGGACGAGTTGCCTGACGTGACGAGGGCCGTCGTCGATGACGGCCGGAAGATTGTTTCAACGCACGCCAGGTGAGGTGGAGCATGGAGAACAAGCACACATTCGGAGAAGCCATTTTCAGTCCCGGGTTTGACTTCTCGGGGCCGCACCTGGTCGAGGCGTCGGCGGGGACGGGGAAGACGCACAACATCCAGAACATCTATGCGCGGCTGGTGGCGGAGAAGGGGCTGCGGGTGGAGCAGATCCAGGTGATGACGTTCACCGAGGCGGCGACGAAGGAGCTGCGGGACCGGATCCGCCTGGTGCTGAGGCGGCTGGCGGCGCTCTACGCGGGGACGCTGGAGGAAGAGCTGGAGGGGATGGACGAAGAGGCCAAGGAGAAGGAAAGGAAGCGGCTGGAAAGCCTGCGGGCGTGCGCCAGGGCGAACCTGGGGGGCGGCGACGGCCAGGCGGACCGGACGGCGCGGGCGAATGTGGAGCAGGCGCTGATGGAATTCGACCAGTCGTCCATTTCGACGATCCACGGGTTCTGCCTGCGGGCGTTGACGAGGTTCGCGTTCGAGACGGGCAGCGGGTTCGACGAGGAATTCAAAAACGACAAGTCGGCGGCCATCCGGTCGCGAGTGCGGGATTGGTGGCGGAAGGACCACGGGGACGTGCCCGAAGACATCCGTCCGGGGCTGAGATTGGAGACGTTGTCCACGTATGCCGCGGAGTTGTCGGGGAAGGTGGATTGGACGCTGGACGATGGGGCGGAGGGGGATGCCAAGGGTTGGATGTTGAAAAAAGCGGCGGAGATTGTCGAAGGATATGAGTCGGAGCGGTCGCTTCGTGAGACGCGGACCTTCGACGACCTCCTGAGGGCGCTCCGGGAGGCGCTGGACGATCCGCGACTGGGCGAACGGCTCGCGGAGAAGCTGCGGGGCGAGTTCAAGGCGGTCCTGGTGGACGAATTCCAGGATACCGATCCCGTGCAGTTTGATATTTTCCGGCGGGCATTCATCGACGTGGCGGACGGGCCGAAGCCGTCGGTGTTTTTCGTGGGCGACCCGAAACAGGCGATCTATGCGTTCCGTGGCGGCGACATCTATGCCTACACGGCGGCCAAGCGGCGGAAGGACGTCCGTGAGAACACGTTCGAGCTGGCCCGGAACTTCCGGTCGACGTCGAGGCTGATCGATGCGGTCAACGCCATCTTCAAGGACCGGGATGGGCAGAAGACGTTCGGGGATCAGGAGATCGCCTATCCCGAGGACCTGAAGTCGTCCGACAAGGCGGCGCTGAAGCTCGAGGACGGGCAAGACGACCCGGCGCCGTTCCGCATTGCGCAGTTGGCAACGGCGGGCATGAGGGATTCGTATGTTGTGCAAGTTGTGCTCGACACTTTGGCGGAGTTCAAGGGACGGCCGCCGGCGGAAGGGATCGGGCCCAAGGACATGGCCATTCTCGTCAGCAGCAATGCGACAGGGGCGAAAATCCGGAACGCCTTGAGGGCGCGCGGGGTGCAGGCGGTGCTCAGGAGGTCGGGCAACGTGTTTTCCGGGCGGGCGGCGCGGGAGTTCATCCAGGTGCTGCTGGCGATGGCCGGGACGGGCGGGAAGGGCCAGGTGCGTGCGGCGCTGTCGACTTGCTTTTTCGGAGCGACGGCGGAGGAGCTGGCGGACGTGGACCGGCTTGCCGTCAAGGTCGGGGCATTTGCCCAGTTGCGCCGCACGTGGGAGACGCGCGGGTTCGAGGCGGCGTTTGCCGAACTGGAGAAGCTGTGCGACCTTCGCTCGCGGCTGGCCTGGGAGCCGGACGGGGAGCGGTTGCTGGCGGATGTCTTCCAGATCCTCGACCTGGCGGGGACGGCGGTCCGGACGACCGGTCCCTCGCCGGACGCGCTGCTGGATTGGATGGCGGAGCGGATCCGCCTGGCGGGCGACGACCGGAAGGACGACTTTTCCCCGAAGGAAAAGTCGGCCGAGGCGGATGCGGAGGAATACGCGCGGCAGCTGGAGAGCGATCGGGACGCGCTCAAGATCATGACGGTCCATGCGTCGAAGGGGTTGGAATTCCCCGTGGTGTTCGTCGTGGCCACGAGTGGACAAGAGGAGAAAGAGCCGTATTTTTACCATGATGGGGATTCGCAGCTGCATGTGGGGTTGTCCGGCGATGCGGCGGCGGCGGCGAAGCGCGAACAGGATGCGGAGCGGACGAGATTCTTCTACGTGGCGTTTACGCGCGGGTCGAAGAGGACCGTCGTGGTGACGCAGCAGCCGAAGCTAGGGACGCCGCTGGACCGGCTGTTGGCCAATGCAAGGGCGAACGGGGCGGGCGCGGAGAATCTGGAATCTCCCATCCGCTGGATTGTGGATCCTGCCATCCGTGAAGATCCGGGGCGCTACGAGCCGGAGGGCACATCGGAGGAACCGCTGGCGGCGGCGGAAGAGCCTCCGGCGTATGGCCAGGAGCCGACGAAGGGGAGCTACAGCATGCTGTCGCCGAAGGGGCAGGAGGGCGCAGGGGACGGCCGGGACGTGGACGCGGATGACGGAACGGAGGGGGACACCGACGCGGGCGAGCCGATTTTCGCGATCCGCGGCGGCGCCAAGACGGGGACGTGCTGGCACGAAATCCTGGAACATCTTCCGTTCGATGCGCAGGACGATGAAATCCTGGCGGCGACGAGGGAGTCGATGGAGCGCCACGGGTGCGGGCCGAAGGAATCGGCGGCATTCGAGGCGGAGGCGGCCCTGGTGGCGGGGATGATGAAGGCGGCGCTGGGGCATCCGCTGGAGGCGCCGGACGGGGAGCGCTTCTCGCTGCGCGACGTGCCGATGGCGGAGCGGCTCAGCGAATGGGAATTCGACTTCTCGTCCCGCGACGCGGCCGCCACGACGGCGCGGATCGCGGAAATCCTGGAGGAGGAATGGGGCGGCGACGACTCCAGGCGGCCCTTCCTTGCGGCGGTCCGGGGGTGGACCCGGCCCATCCCTAAAGGTTTTTTCACGGGGTTCCTGGATCTGATGTTCCGGCACAATGGCTACTACTACGTCGTGGACTGGAAGTCGAACGGGATCAACCGCCGGAAGAGCGGCTTTTCGCGCCCGGGGGTGGAGCGGGAGATGGCGCGGGAAGGGTATTTCTTCCAGTACCTGCTGTATTCGGCGGTGCTGCGGACGTATCTGAAGGAGACCCTGGGGGAGGGGTATTCCTGGGAGAGGAATTTCGGCGGCGTGCGGTATTATTTCCTGCGGGGCATGGCCGCCGGGGCCGACGGGGCGGTGTTTGCGGACCGGCCCGGCGAACGGCTGCTGTCGAAACTGGCGAAGGCGCTCGGCCTGGAGGATTGAGATGAAGGATACAGTGCGGGATTTCGTTTTCAGGATGTGCGGCGACGCCGAGGTGGCGGCGATTTGCGCGGCGGCGGTCGGCGGGCTGGACGGCGGGGACGTGTGCGTCCGGCTCCGCCCGGGCGAGGCCGAGACGCTGCGGCGGGCGCCGTGCGTGGCGACGTTCGCGGAAGGAAGTACGGCGGTCGCATCGGTGATGACGCCGTTTGTCGTGGTCGGCGAGTTGCTGTATACGCGCCGGAACTGGTCTTGCGAGCGCAACGTGGCGGATCGGATCGCGGCGATGGCGGGGCATGCGTCCGGAGGGGGCGCCGAGCTGCCGGATACGGACTTCTACCGCGCCCTCCGCGAGGAACAGCGCATGGCGGTGCAGGCGATGTGCGGGGCGCAGTTTTCGATCTTGACGGGTGGGCCGGGGACGGGGAAGACGTTTACCATCGACCGGGCGGTGCGGTTTCTGCAGGAGTCGAATCCGGGGCTGCGGCTGGGGCTGGCGGCGCCGACGGGGAAGGCGGCGGCCAAAATGGGCGAAGGGCTCAAGGCGGGGAAGGCGGTGACGATCCATTCGATGCTCGGGGCGAATCTGGAGCAGGCGACGGTCAGGTTCGATCGGGCGAATCCGCTGGCGTTTGACTGGGTCATCGTGGACGAAGCGAGCATGATCGGGTTGTCGCTGATGTCCAAGTTGCTGGATGCCCTGCCGAAACAGTGCCGGCTGACGCTGTCCGGGGACGAGGACCAGCTGGCGTCGGTGGACCGGGGCCGGGTTTTCGGCGACCTTTGCCGGAGGCGCGGGGTGACGATCGCCCGGCTCAGGGAAAGCACGCGCTTTGCGGCGGACGGGGGCATTGCAAGGTTGGCGGCGGCGGTGAACGGGGGACGGTGCGACGAGGCGCTGGCCATCCTGAAGGCGGGGGACGCGGCGGTGAAGTATGCGGACCTGGCAGGGGCAAGGGCGCATGAGCCGGCGGAGTGGCCGGGCTTCGAGGCGCTGGTGCAGGAGAAGTTCGCGGCTTTTCGTGCGAGCCGCAATGAGGAGGAGGCGTTGGCCCACGTGGACGATTTCCGGGTGCTATGCGCGGTTCGGGAAGGTCCGTACGGCGTGGGGCGGATGAACGAGTTTGCGAAGGCGTTGCTGGGGCGGGAGTGCCCGACGCCGGTGATGGTGACGCGGAACGATTTCACGCTCGACGTGTCGAACGGGGACGTGGGGGTGGTGATGCCCGGGGACGAAAAGAAGCTGTACCTGGCGAAGGCCGGCGGGGGCATCCGGACGGTCCGGCTGGAGCTGCTGCCGGAGACGGAGACGGCGTTCGCGTCGACGGTGCACAAGTCGCAGGGGTCGGAATTCATGGACGTGGCGATGGTGCTGCCAGTGCCGGGCGAGGGGGAGCATCCGCTGCTGACGCGCGAAATCCTCTATACGGGGATTACGCGGACGAAGAAGGCGGTCCACCTGTTCGGGAACGATGCCGCCGTGCGGATGTGCTGCGCAAGGCGGATGGAACGCATGTCGGGAATGTGCGAAAAGGTGGACTAGGCCCGGCGGGCGATGTTTGCCGAGGCTAACTTCGGAATGCCCCGATAGCCCGGTCACGGCTCATGGCACCATGGGCCGGGCCGCCCGGCGGCCGGCGGCGGGGCTAGGGAAGCGGCGGCGGGCAGGCGCAGGCCTGCTCCGGGTGGCGGGCGGCGTCGGCTTCGATCAGTTCGTCGTAGAAGCAGGCGAAGGTGGTGCCCATGTAGGGGTGACGTAGAGGAAGAGCAGCCCAAAGGTGAGGATGGAGAGGAGGAACCAGCCGATGAAGGAAAGCAGCAGGAGGAAGGCCTCGCCCTTGTGGCCGTCCATGATGCGGCGGCTTTCGGCAATGGCCTGGTTGGCGCTCAGGTGCGGATACCTGCGAAGAAGGAAGAAGGTCGCGGAATAGGAGAAGCATTTGATGATGCCTGGGATGACGAGGAGAAGACCCCAAAGAAAGACGAACAGGGTCTTCAGGAGGCCGGCTACGCAGCAGCGGCCAAAGTCGCGGAAGCCGAGGAAGGCGTCGGAGGTGTCCGGTGCACGCCCTTCGACGGCGGCCATGCAGACGGCGACCGGGCCCATCATGCTGGCCCCGCAGAAAAGAAGTTGCGCCATGCTGGCGACGGGCAGGGAGATGCCGGCTGCGACGTTTATGAATAGTTCAACGAGGCCGCAGGCAAAAAAGATTCCGATCAAGGCGATTTGGAGGAGGACAAGCATCCCGAGGACGGAGCCGAATTTGCCGGAGAGGCATTGCTTGGCACGCTTCTTGAGTTGGGATGTGGAGAAGGGCTGCGGGACGAAATTCTGTGCGGCGGTCGCATCGAGGGGCATGTCGTTCATGGGAATCCTTTCTGGTTGGCGGTGGTGCACGGGGACCTGCGGGCGGCGGGGCTCTCCGTCGGCCTTCCTCCGGTGGCCGTTATTCTGGCAAACGGAACTCTGCGATCGGCGACGATAAGGCTTGAAGGGAGGCGGGGAGGGGGGTAGATTGTGCGCCGCCGAAGGTGAAGGACAGATGAACGACGATTTGAACGATTTTTTGCAAGGCTGGCCATTCAAGCCGGGGATGCCGAGCGCGCGGCTCGTGGAGCTGGCGGACGGTCGCCGCGTGTTGCAGTTGCGCGTGGACATGGGCGTGCTGCAGATGGAGCCGGAGGGGCGTCCCGACGGCGAACGGCCGCACGGGTGCGGATCGGTGATGGACTACTACCGTTCGCTGGAGCGCCGCGGCCGGATGCCGGAGCGCCTGGGCGGCGAGGCCTGCGCGGAGCTCCATCGCGAGCTGATGCAGTATTTTGCGCGCAGCAACGCGTATTCGGCGCTGGGGGAGTTTGCGAAGGTCTACGCCGATTGCGAGCATGTCCTGGACATCATCGACCTGGTGAGCGACCTGGCGGAGGCCGACGAGGACGCCTGGCGCGCCGACCAGATGTATCCGCCGGTCCGGCTGTCGCATGCCGAGGCGGCGGCGGCCCTGGCGCGCGAGGGGGCGCGGCTGTCCCGGGCCCGCGACATCCTGGAGCAGGCCATTGCCGACATCGACCTGTTCTACCGGGATTGCCGCGGCGAGGCGGAGGGCGACGGGCGGAACGAGTTCGACGCGGCGCCGGAGCCGGCGGAGGTCGGCATTCTGCGTGACCTGCTTGCGGAGCTGGAGGAGGAGCGTCCGAAGAGCCGGGAGGAAAACTTGCAGAAGGCGCTCGACCGGGCGCTGATCCAGGAGGATTACGAACGGGCGGCCGCCATCCGCGACCAGCTGAAGGACATCCGCCAGCATATGTCGCGGACGCCGCCGCCGGGCAAGGGCAAGCAGCGGAAGGCCACGCCTCCGCCGGACGCCGGCGGGGCTTCATGAGGGGCGCGGTCGGCTTTTGGCGGTGTTGCGCGGCGACGGCTGCGCTGGTGCTGGCGTCGGCGGCGCAGGCGGGGGCCGGGGCTCCCGGCGGCGTCGCGGGGCCCGCGACGGCGTCGGCGGGGCCCGGGGCGGACGGGGCCTGGGCGGCTCCGGTGCAGGTGCCGGTCCGCCTGCCGGGGCGCCGGAATTCGTTTGCGGGGTGCTTGCTGAAGTCGCTGAGCCTTCGTTTTGACGAGGAACGCGATGCGCATCGCTGGGCGCCGAGCGGTGACCGGTCCGACGGCCCCGGGCTGCCGCCGCTGCCGCTCGCGGATGGCCCGGGCGAGGTGTCGCGGGCCGTCCATTTGCGGTTGGTCGACGTGCGAAGCGGGGAGGCCTGGGATGCGGTGCCGGACCGCGCGGCGCGTTCGGGGGGGATGTTCTCGGTGTTGCTGGGCGGGGACCGGCTGCGGTTTTTTGCGGGCACGATGGTCCCGGCGAACGGCGACGAGCTGCTGGAGTGGCATGTGCTGGCCGACGAGCAGCCGGGGCGCCGGGTCTACCATGTGCAGTTGGCGGCGCCGCTGGGCGCGCCTCGACGGCTCCAGGCCTATTTCTGGCTGGGCGATGCGCCGTTCGAGATGTTGCGGGCCGCGCCTCCCCGGACGTCGATTTCGGCGGGCGGCGCCTTTTTGCGGCTGGACCTGTCGGAGCCGCGCCGCCATGCGGTCTTGGCTGATGCCGAAGGCGAGGCCGTCGGGTTCCGCTTCGATCTCGGCGTGACGCGCGCGACGGGCAACTTCCCGTGCACGGCGACGTTCGCCGTCCTGGCGGACACCGCGACGCCTTCCGGGGGCGAGGGCGCGCCCCCCCCCGCCGGGCTTGCCGAAGAGCCGCTGCCCTTGCCGGAGGCCTTGCGGGAGGGCGACTTTTCGCGCGTCCTGGGATTTTCGCCGGCGACGTTCGAGCTGCCGGACGGCGTGCCGGCGCCGGCGACGGCCGAGGAGTGGATGGCGGCCTTGCAGGCGGCGGCGGAGGTGTCCGACGTCGGCGTCTCCGAATGGGCGACGAGCGCCTTCCAGTGCCTTGTGCTGCCGGCGGAGGGCGTGGCGGCGGCGGGGCGCCGCTGCTGGGTGAATCCGGACCCGGACCTGCCGGCGGTCCTGTCGATCGGGCCGAACCGGGCGCAGGCGGTCCTCTACGCCGTCCAGACGGCGGTCCCCTCGCCGGGTGCCGTCCTGTTCGACTTTTCGGCGCTGCCGGCCGCCCCGGCGGATACGCGGGAGCGGGCGGTCTACCTGTGCGACTTCCCGACGGTCTGGGCCGACGAGGCTGATGCGGCCTCGCCGCTGGCCGTCCGCCTGGAGGATGCCGCGGCCGAGTTCGCGGCGACGATGTCCTGCATGCTGCGCAGGCAGGGGATCCCGATGCTGGTCGCCGTCGATCCGGCTTCGCCCGCCGCGCCGTTCCTGCTGGACCACGCCGACGGCGTCGTCGTGCCGCCGGGCCTGGATGCGGCCGCCTGCGAGGCGCTTGCGGGCGGACGCCCCGTCCTGCGGCTGCCGCACGATTTCGTGTTTTGGCCCCGGCGCGCGCCGGCGGCCCCGAAGCCCCCCCGACCGGACGAGAAAGGAGCCCCTGAATGAACCCCTTCCAGCCTACGCTCGGCCGCCTGCTGGCCGGCGACGAAACGCTAGTCCGCGAATCTGCGCGCAAGCTCGGGGACATCCCCGTCGACTGGGACCGCATGGAGGAGGCCTGCCCTCCGGTCTTGCCGCGCACGCAGACGACGATCGACCATCCCGAGACGCTTCAGGCCCACGGGACGTTTTTCGGCAAGTCGACGCGGACGCTGACGCTTTGCCCGACGGACATGGAAGGGTGGTGGTTCGAGCGGACCGACCTGCCCGGGTCGCTGCCGGTCCGCTGCTCGATCCACAACGTCTGGACGACCGGGAGCGTCGTAAGCAACATCGTGCTGCGTTCCGGGTCGCCGCACAACTACATCCGCATGGCCGAGCACATGATCGCGCTGCGGATGGGGCTGGGGATCGACAACCTGCTGATCCGCATCGACTCGGGCGACCCGCCGCTCTTCGAGCATGGCGCGGCCGACATGGTCGAGGCGATCGGCCGGGCGGGGGTGCGGCGCGTCGACCGCCTGGCGCCGTTCGTGACGGTCCGCGAGCCGGTGACCATCGGCAATCCGCGGGGGAGCTTCCTGACGCTCCTGCCGGCCGATCCGGCCAACCCGATGCTGGCGCTCGACGTCGCGATCGACTTTCCGACGGCCATCGGCAAGCAGCGCATCCGCTTTGCCGTGTCGCCGGAAATCTTCGCCTATGGCGCGAGCGCGCGGACGAACTCGTCGGCCTCGAAGATCATCTGGTGCAAGACGGTGGGAATGCTGTTCAGCGACATCCGGAACCTGGGCTATTCCTTCGACAACCTGCTGGTCGCCGGCCGCCGCCGCTACTGGAACGAGCCGACGCACATGCACGAGGGCAAGTCGCTGGAGGCCTGCTGGCACCGCGCCGTCCTCGACCTGCTCGCGGCCATCGCCCTGATTGACGACGGCCTGTTCGCCGGGACGATCATCTCCTACAAGGCCGGCCACGGCCTCGACGTCGAAATGGTCCGCCAGCTCTACCGCGAAGGCCTGCTGGCCCCCCTTCCGCCGCGCCGCTGAAGCCTCGCGCGCCGCACATCGGCGGCGCGCCGGGGGGCAGTTACGACAAAAAACCGGACAAAAAGTGATGGGGTGAATGCGGTCATGCGGCGGCGGCGTTGGCTTGGGCGGCGGTACGGTTGTCCAGGACGCGCCTGGGGATGGAGTTGATGACTTCCTGTAGGACGCGGATGGCGTGATGTGAAA